>JBBFMI010000032.1:0-12985 GCA_037478635.1 Candidatus Geothermincolales bacterium
CTGGCGGGCTTTCCCGGCGCAGTACCGTACTCGAAACCGGTGGCGATCACGGTGACCTTCAGTTCGTCGCCCAGCGAGTCGTCGATCACAGCACCGAATATGATGTTCGCGTCCGGGTCGGCGATGCTGGCGATGATCTCCGCCGCCTCGTTCACCTCGAACAATCCCAGGTCGCTCCCGCCGGATATGTTCAGCAGTATTCCCTTGGCCCCCTCGATGGATCCCTCCAGAAGGGGGCTGGAGATGGCCGCCCGGGCCGCCTCCGAGGCCCTGTTCTCGCCGGAGGCCACCCCGATGCCCATGAGGGCCGAACCCGCGTTGGACATGATGGTCCGGACGTCGGCGAAGTCCAGGTTGATCAGCCCCGGCACGGTTATCAGGTCGGTAATTCCCTGTACGCCCTGGCGGAGGATATCGTCGGCCATCTTGAACGCGTTGAGGATGCTCGTCTTCTGCTCCGCCACCTCGAGCAGGCGGTCATTGGGGATCACGATCAGGGTATCCACCTTCTCCCGCAGGCGGGATATGCCCTCTTCCGCCTGCTGGGCCCGTTTCCTCCCCTCGAAGGAGAACGGCCGGGTCACCACCCCTATGGTAAGGGCGCCCATCTCCTTGGCAATCTCCGCCACCACGGGGGAGGCTCCGGTACCGGTCCCACCACCTTTTCCAGCGGTGATGAAGACCATGTCGGCTCCCTTCAATGCCTCCGCGATGGCGTCCCGGTTCTCCAGGGCCGCCTGTTCTCCCACCTCGGGGTTGGAACCAGCGCCCAGTCCCCGGGTGATGTTGCCTCCTATGTAGACCTTCACGTCCGCGTCGGACATGAGCAAAGCCTGGGCGTCCGTGTTTATGGCCACGAACTCCACTCCCCGGAGGCCCGACTCAATCATCCGGTTGATGGCGTTGGTGCCTCCTCCGCCCACGCCCACGACTTTGATGACCGCCAGGTAGTTGGTGGCTGTCTCCGGCATCTCCCGTCCCTCCTTTATCGATGCCCCGGGTCCATGGGAAAGGGGGCGTTTTTCCCTCATGGCCTTCTACCTCCCATTTCTATCAGGTTCCAACATTTCCCTTCCCGTTGATACGCAATGTCGGCCATCCGAGGCCGACCGTCACCGCAAAACACCTCGAGCCGAAAAAGTCCCTCTGAAACCGCCCAAGCGGAGCGGCCAATGGACGGATCGTGACGCCTTCGTCCTCGCCGCCACAATATTGCTTCTCTTCGCCATGTCTTTGTCCTGCGCACGTGCGGCTTACCTTGCAACGGTTTTGCCCGCCGCGATCAAAACCGTTCCACCTTTCGGTTTTTGCTTCCCGGCATCTTCACCGGCAAAAACCTGGACAAAAAGTTTTCGCCGACCTAACCAAAAATCGAACTTGCTTAAATCTTAACTTTATGTTTATACTATTAAAATAGCCTTAAATTTAAGGTAACAATTTACAGCAATTATAGCATAGCCCTTAAAAGAGGGAAACTCGTCGTTTCGGCGACGAAAGTGAGCGGTTATGCCTCTTAGACTCAAAAGAAGTACAAAGCCCGTGTACGACCTGGAATCATTTTTACCAGTTATAGCCCTCTTCGTCTCGAGTATCGATGGCCCATGATGATGGCCAGGAGATCAGCCCTTGGGTTTCCACACCGGTCGGTCCGGCAGTCTCACGTCCACGTATTCCAGTGCCTCTTTCCTCGTTGACGCGGCCTTGAGCGCACCCAGGGCGATGCTCTCCTTGCGCGCCAGCTCGTCGTTGTCGCCCAGGATAACCTTGACTCCCCCACAGATCAGATAAACTCCCTTCTCATCCCTTCCGGCCGACTCCGCCGCCTCGGTCAAACGCGGTGCCCCGCTCAGCGCCTCCAGGACCTCCAAGACGTTCCCGTCTTCCAACTTCTTCCCCCTGTAGAGCACGGGAACCGACGAGAGCCGGAGCTCCACCACGCCAGGGGGCCTTTCCCCGCGGGAATCGAACACCATCCCATCCCCGTCCAACAGGTAGAAAAGGCCGTTCTGGACCAGGCAGGCCAGGGGTTCCCTCTCCACCACCTGGATGACTATCGTGTCCGGGAATCTCCTGCTGACCCTCGCCTCCTTGATCCCCGGCTCGGTGAGGAGGGTTTCGCGGGCCCTTTTCAGGTCCACCCGGAACAGATTGCTCCCCTTCCTGATCCCGGAAAGCCCCACGAGGTAACCGGCGTCAAGGTTACGCGCCCCGACCACTTCAAAGCCTCGTACCGATACGAACCCGCTGAAGAAATAGACCCAGACGAGGGCGATCAAGGAAAACAACAGGGACATGCCCAAAAAAAGGCGGATTACCCTCCTTGCCCCCGCCCTCGGTTGACGCTTATCCCTGCTGCCGGTCACCCCTACCGCGTTCTCATCGATGGGCGTTCCCTGGCGAGATAAACGCTGCTCGGGCGACCGACCCCTTCGGCCGAGTCCTTCTCCCCGTCCTCTTTCCGATCCCCTCCGGGACGAGCTCTTGGGTCCCCAGAGCTCGCGAGCTCCTACCCGTCGGCGCGCCCGTGGCGACGCGCCGCCCTTTCCCTTGCGCCGGCGCAAGAACTCCTCGTAGGGGACCACCACCTTGCCGGGCTCCCGCCTTCCCCTCGTCTCCCGGGGATCCCGCGTGGACTCGGCCCTTCCCTGACCGCTACCCCTCAAGCCATCCTCCTCCTGGGTATCTTCAGGCGGGCGGTGGACAACAACTCGGCCACCACGTCCTCGAAGCTCATTCCCGCCGCCTCCGCAGCCTTCGGGACCAGGCTCAACTCCGTCATCCCGGGAATGGTGTTGACCTCGAGGCAGTAGGCGTTTTCCTCTCCGTCCAACATGAAATCCACCCTGGATATGCCCTCGCAGCCCAGGACCTGATGCGCCCTGAGGGCGAGCTCCTGTAGTCGGTTCGCCGTCCCTTCCCTCAAAGGGGCGGGCACAAGGTAACGGGTCTTTCCTGAGGTGTACTTGCACTGGTAGTCGTAAATGGGATGAGACGGGATCACCTCCAGCACGGGGAGGGGCCTGGGAGGGTCGCCGAGCACTCCCACCGTCAACTCCCTTCCCCGGATGAACTCTTCCACCATCACCCTCTCGTCGTACCCGAAGGCCTCCTCCAGGCCCCTTATCAGCCCGTCCCTCCCGTCGGCCACCACGGTCCCCAGCGTGGAGCCCTCCCGGTCAGGCTTGACGATGCACGGGTACCCCAAGCTCCGTTCCACCTCGTCTGCAACGGCCTCCCACTTCCCTGGCCCGGTCCTCGTCAAGTCGAGGGTGATGCCCCTGGGAACGGGCAAGCCCTTTGCCGCCAGGAGTTCTTTGGCGGTGCTCTTGCTCATGGCCAGCGAGCTGGCGAGCACCCCGGAACCCGTGTAAGGGATTCCCAGGAGCTCCAGGGCACCCTGCACCGTGCCATCCTCCCCCCAGCGGCCGTGCAAGCATATGAAGGCCACGTCCGCCCACCCCTTCAGTTGGTGCAGGCGAATCACCGCGTCTTCGCCCAGGTCGACTTCCCGGACCTCGTGACCGAGTTTCCTCAAGGCGCCGGCCACCGCCCTGCCCGATCGCAGGGAGATCTCCCGTTCCGAGGACATCCCCCCCATGATCACCGCCACCTTCAAGCCACATCCCCCCAGTCGCCCACCAGGCGCACCTCCTCCTCCAGCACCACCCCTTCCCGGTGGTAGACCTCCTCCTTGATGAGCTCCACGAGGGACCTGACATCCGACGCGGTGGCCTTTCCCCGGTTGATTATGAAGTTGGCGTGCTTCTCGGATACCATGGCGTCCCCGACCCTCTTTCCCTTGAGCCCACAGCGCTCTATGAGCTCCCCGGCGCTCATCCCGGGCGGGTTCTTGAACACGCTTCCCGCCGAGGCCCAACCGAGGGGCTGCCTTTCCCGCCTCAAGGCCAGGGCTTCCCTCATGCCTTCCTCGAGCTCTTCCCGACCGGATAACCTGAATCTAAACCTCAACTTGACAATTATCTCGCCTTCTTCCAGGTCACATCCGCGATACCGGGGGTTGAGACGCTCCCGGCTCTTGCCGTACACGCGAACTTCTCCCCCCGCCAACCCACTCACCACCCATGCCTCCTCCAGGGTATCTCCCACTTCCTGGCCGAAAGCCCCGGCGTTCATCCTGACCGCTCCCCCCAGCGAACCCGGGATCCCTATCAACCTCTCAATGCCTCCCAAGCCCCGGCTTACCGATTCCCTGATAAGCCGGTTGAGATTACATCCAGCTTCAACCTCCACAATATCTTTACCTTCGAACCTGATCCTGCTCAATCCCTTCCCCAGTCGTATGACCACTCCCCTTATCCCCCGGTCCGAGACCAGAAGGTTGGAGCCCCTTCCCATGACCTCCGCCTCGGTCCCCACCTTGTTCAGGATCTCCGCCAGCCTTAAAACGTCATCTAGGCCCATCGGTTCCACCAGCACGTCAGCAGGGCCCCCCACCCTGAGGGTGGTCAGGGCAGACATCGGCACGTCCACCCTGACCCTTCCCCTCACGACCCCGGCTATCATCTCGGCCAAACGGTGCTTTTCCATGGCTCAGCCGGCAGCACGAGCCTTTTCCTTCCGACCCTCCCGGAACAACCTGGGCATCTCGTGGGCGCACTGGGATATGTCGCCAGCCCCCATCACCACCACCAGGTCCCCGGGCCTTAGGAATCTCGCCGCGGATTCCCCCAACGTGGCCCTCTCGGGAAGGAAGACCGCCTGACATTCGGGATGGCGTTCCAGCAACGCGTCCAGGACGAGCTTCGAGTTCACCCCCGGGATGGGAGACTCCCCAGCCGGATAGATCTCGGTCAGCACCACCAGGTCCGCCTCTCCCAGGGCCTCTCCCAGCTCCCTCCACAGCGTGGAGACCCGGGAATAGCGATGGGGCTGAAAGAGGCACACGACGCGCCGAAACCCCTCCTGGCGGGCGGTCTGCAAGACCGCCCTGATCTCGGTGGGATGGTGGGCATAATCGTCGATGAACCTGATGCCCTCGACCTCGTCGACGAACTGAAACCTCCTCCTTACCCCTCTAAAGCCCTCCAGGGCTTCGGCCACGGAATCGAACTCGACGCCCAGGGACAGGGCGGCTGCCGCGGCCGCGGTGGCGTTGGCCACGTTATGCCGACCCGGGACCTGCAGCCTGACCACCCCCAGGCACTCGCTCCCCGCCCACAGGCGGAAGGAGCTGCCGCCCGAGGAGATCTCCACCGCCCCGAAACGGTAATCGCATCCCGCCCCTTCCCCGAAGGTTATCGCCCGGCCAGGGCAACCGTCAGCGAGTTCCCGGCAAAACCGGTCATCGCCGTTGAGGACGACGAAACCATCGGGAGAGACGGTGGCCAGGAACCTGCGAAAGTAGTCCTTCAGGGTCTCCTCGTCGGGATAGAAATCGGGGTGGTCCAGCTCCACGTTGGTGATCACGGCCGACCACGGATGGAGGAAGAGGAAGGACCCGTCGCTTTCATCTGCCTCCGCCACCACGTAGTCCCCTCTGCCGGAATACGCGTTGCTCCCCACGTCGTTCAACTCTCCGCCCACAATATAGGTGGGATCGAGGCCCGCCCGCCTGATGATCATGGCCAACATGGAGGTGGTGGTGGTCTTCCCGTGGGTACCGGCCACCGCGATACCCTTGCCTTCGGCCATGAGCCTTCCCAGCATCTCGGCCCTCCGCAACACGGGCAACCCCCGCCGGCGGGCCTCCGCCAGTTCAGGGTTGTTCTCCGGTATGGCGGAGGAATAGACCACCAGCTCGCAGCCGTCCACGTTGGAGGGGCGGTGGCCGATGAAGACCTCGGCGCCCATCTCCCTCAAGCGAGCCGTGTGGCGGGACTCCTTTATGTCAGAGCCGCTCACCGGTATCCCCCTCTCCAGGAGGACCAGGGCTATGGCGCTCATCCCCGCGCCGCCTATGCCAATCAGGTGAATCCGTCCGGCTCTCATCTCCTCTCCTCCGCCACTCGCAAAACCAGATCTGCCAGGTTTTTCGCCGCCTCCGGCTTGCCCCGGGCGGCAGCCCTCCTCTTCATCTCCTCCAGCCTGGACCTGTCATCCATGAGCCCTTCGACCATGTCCCTGAGTTTAGCCCCCGAGAACTCCCGGTCCTCGCATACCAGGGCCGCCCCTGCCCTCTCCAGTACCATGGCGTTCTCCATCTGATGGCCTCCCGCGTAGGGGAAGGGCACGAGCACCGAGGCACATCCGTGGGCGGCAAGCTCCGAGACGGTGCTGGCCCCCGCCCTGCATACCATGAGGTCGGCAACCCCGTAAAGCAGGTCCATGCGGTCTATGAAACGGAAGGGTCGGTATATGAGACCTCCCCCGTCGCGGGACACCAGGCCCGAGAACTCCTCGTAATCCCTCTCTCCCACCGAGTGCACGATCTGAATATCTTTCCTTCCCTCCCACAGGTCGAGGACCTCCCGGACTGCCCTGTTCAGGGTGCGGGAGCCCTGGCTTCCCCCCACCACCCCGAGGGTGAACCTTCCCTCTTCCAGGGAGAAGTATCTCAAGGCCTCCCCCAGGTCTCCCCTCCCGGGTTCCCTGAGTATGGGATTTCCCGTGATCTCCGCCTTCCTGGTCCAGTAGGGGGCAAAAGCCAGCGTCTCCTGGAAGGAAACGGCGCATCTCTTCGCCAAAGGCGCGAGCAGGCGGTTGGCCCTTCCCGGCACCACGTTCTGCTCGTGGATCACCAACGGTATCCTCAATAAAATGGCCGCCATGGCGGGGGGTAACGAGGCGTAACTCCCGAAGGCCACCGCAACCCTGGGCCTCCATTTCCCCATGAGCCTGAGGGATCTACAGAGGGCGAGTCCGTAATCCAGGACGCCTTCAGGTCGCCGACGGAGAGACAGTGGGGCGAGGCGTAGCTCCACCACTTCACCCGGTATGTCCCGGTGCGCCAAGGCCGTCCTGCTGCTCAGGAAGTTGACCACTTCCACTTCCTCACGCGATGCCAGCTCCCTGGCCAGGGCTATAAGGGGATGGACGTGCCCTCCCGTGCCTCCTCCTATCAAGGCCACCCGCAACGGGGCGTTCCCTCCTTTCTCGTTCTTCCCCCGACAAGGTACCCTGGACCTCTTCGCAACTCCGGGCGATGCTCGCCAGCAAACCCACCATGGTAAAGCAGGTCACCAGGCTAGACCCACCGTAACTCACGAAGGGCAGGGTCACGCCGGTGATGGGGAACAGGGCGACGGAAGATCCCAGGTTGACCAAGGCCTGGATTCCCAGCGAAGCGCAGATGGCGCCTCCCACCAGCCTCCCCAGCCGATCCGGAGCCCGGAGGGCAAGCCGGAGCCCAGCCAACAGGAAGACGACAAAAAGGAGGAGGACGCCCATCGCCCCCAGGAACCCCCACTCTTCCCCGATGACGGAGTATATGAAATCGGTGTGGGCGTTGGGGAGGTAGAAGAACTTCTGCCGCCCCATCCCCAGTCCCAGGCCCTTGAGGCCCCCCGACCCGAAGGCGATCATGGACTGTATGTACTGATAGCCCGTCCCCCAGGGATCCCTCCAGGGATCGATCACCCCGAGTATCCTGTTCATCTGGTAGCGGTTCATCGCAACCGAGGCCAAGAACAACGATCCACCGATGGCGAGGATAAATAGCAGGTTTCGAAGGGGAGTCCCCGCCAGGAAAAGGATGGCAACGGCCGTGCTCAAGATGAGCATGGTGGTGCCCAGATCGGGCTCCCTCAGCACCAAGAAGCCCACGCATATGACCGTCGTCATAAAGGGCACGAAGATATCCCGGAGAGAACGGGGCCTCATCCTCGCCATGACATGACAACCGAATAGCAGGACGGAAAGCTTGGCGAACTCCGACGGCTGCAACGCCAACGGGCCTATCTCCAGAAAACGTTTCGAGCCGTTCACCTCCCTGCCGAAGAGGAGGACCAATACCAGGAGCGAGGCGCTGGCGACCAGAAACACCGGAGACAGTCTCGCCAAGGCGCGATAACCGACCCGGACCGTCATCGCGAAAAAGGCGAGTCCTACCGCCAGCCACAACAGTTGACGGAGGACGTAATAGTAACTGGTCCCGTGCTCCACGAAGGCCGTGCCCGAGCTGGCGGAGAAAATCATCACCACGCCCAACAGGGAAAGGCTCACGGCCAATCCCACGAGCAGGAAGGAGAGCCCGTAGGCGCTGCCCGGCGACAAGTGCCGCGCTTCCCCCTTTCGGTCTCGGGCGGGATGGGCCCGTCCGGTCCCCGACTCGGTGGACACACGGGAGCCCGACGGTTGAGGCACCGGCCTACGGTTCCTGCGGCCTTGGCCGCATTCCCTTTGCGCCGAGCCTCTCCGGTCCGGATACGGGACCACTCTCCTCGGGCGCCCGGTCTCTACCGCTTCACGCCGGGGAGACCTCTTCACCCTGGACCTCCTTCCTCCACGTCCTCACCAGCTCCTGGAAATGCTCGCCGCGGTGCTCATAGCTCCGGTACTGGTCAAAGGAAGCGCATGCCGGGCTCAGGAGCACCGCTTCCCCGGACCTGACGCTCCGCCGAAGCCGCTGAAAGACCTCCTCCAGGTCCCCGCATACGCTCACCGGGATTCCGGGATCCACCTCCCCGAGAACGCTTCCGATCTCCCCCGCCGCCTCCCCCATGACCAACACTTCTCTCACCAATCCCGAGCGGAAACGGTCGGAGATCTCCCTTGCCAGCTCGCGGAAATCCAGGCCCTTGTTCCTGCCCCCCAGGATAAGCCGGACCGGGCGATCGAAAGCCCTCAGGGCCCGCAAGGAGGCATGGGGATTGGTGGCCTTGGAGTCATCGTAGAAATCTACTCCCTGTATCCTCCCCACCCATTCCAGCCGGTGAGGGAGCCCTCGGAAATCCGCGAGCGCCTCCGCCACGTCCCCCGGGGCACCTCCCATGAGCAGGCCCGCCGCGGCTGCTGCCATGTAGTTCTCCAGGTTGTGCCCGCCCGGCACCGATAGCCGGGAGCGCTCCACCAATCGCACGGAACCCTCATCCAGCCTGGCCTTTATCCAGTCTCCGTCTAGGTAAACGAAAGCCCGTTCCTCGTCCCTCGAGGAGAATCCCCGCAGGCGGCCCGGGGCGCCCTCCGCCGCCCTCAGACAAAGGGGATCGTCCAGGTTCACCACGGCGTAGTCGTCATCCGTCTGCCGGGCCCATATCCTCGACTTGGCCCAGATGTAATCCTCCATGTCCCTGTGCCAGTCCAGGTGGTCTTCCCCGATGTTCAGGAGCACCCCTACCCGGGGCCTGAAGGACTCCACGAAGTAGAGCTGAAAGCTGGAGACCTCCACCACCAGTATCTCCCCTTCCTCGGCCTCCTGGGCCGCCCTGACCAGGGGATAGCCTATGTTTCCCGCCGCCCGGCAGCGGCCCACGGACCGGTTGATGACCAGCTCCGTCATCCTCACCGTCGTGCTCTTTCCGTTCGTCCCGGTAATCGCCACCACCGGGCCCCGTGCCATCCTCCAGCCCAGTTCCAACTCGCTCCAGATCCTGAGGCCCCTGTCCCGGGCCTCAGCCAACAGGGGGTTCGAGGGCGGGATTCCCGGGCTCGGCAGCAGGAGGTCGACCCCCTCGAGGAGCTCCAGGGGGTGGGATCCCAGAACCACCCTGCACCCGAGCCTCTCCAGGGAATCCACTTTCCCGTCTTCCAGGGCGGGGACGTTGTCGTTGGCCACCACCTCCACTCCCATCCTGGACAGCGCCTCGGCGGCGGCAGTGCCAGATTCTCCCAATCCCAGCACCAGGGCCTTCCTCACGCCCTCAAGCCCTTCCGGGCGGGGCACCAGCCCTCCCCCCTCCGAGAGCGTCCTCCGGGGCACGCCGCCCCCTGCACCTGTGTCCCCCCGATACTCCCCGGCCATCACACGCTACCTCCCACGTAATCCAGGTAGAAGAGGATGAAGCCCAGGCCCACGAACAGCCCCTGCACTATCCAGAGCCTCACCAAGACCGTGACCTCCGACCATCCCCCCAGCTCGAAGTGGTGGTGGATAGGCGACATGCGGAAGATCCTCCGGCCGCTGAGCTTGAAGAAGAGGACCTGCAAGATCACGGACATGGCTTCCACCACGAAGAGCCCGCCCAGGAGCAGGAGCAAGAGCTCGGTCTTGGTGAAGACGGCCACGGCGGCCAGGGCAGCGCCCAGGGCCAGGGAACCGGTATCCCCCATGAATATCCTGGCGGGAGGCGCATTCCACCAGAGGAAGCCGAGACAGCCTCCCATGAGCGCACCGCAATATACCGCCACGTCCAGGGGAGCGTTGACGTGATGGTATAGGAACCTGTGGTTCCTGAACTGTATGAAGGAGATGAGTATGTAGGCCGTCATCACGAGGATCATCGATCCCGCCGCCAAGCCGTCCAGCCCGTCCGTGAGGTTAACCGCGTTGGATGCCCCCACCACCATGAAATACACCAAGAGGAAGTAGAAAGGCCCCAGGTCACAAAGGACTTTGTCCGAGCGGAAAAGGTAAAGCTTGGTGTCCACGCCGAGGTGGGAGGTGGCCAAGTAGGCCAGGGCCACGGAAACCGCCAGCTGCCAGAACAGCTTGGTCTTTCCCCTTATCCCCAGGGACCTGGCGTTGCGCAACTTGGTGAGGTCGTCGGCGAATCCCAGGAGCCCGCAACACAAGAGGGCGAAACACAGGGCGAAACCCACGCCGGCCTCTCTTTTCACCCCGAAAAGGAAATAGGAGAGCACCGCGGCCAGGACGATCAGCACCCCTCCCATGGTGGGGGTGCCCTCCTTGGCCATGTGAAGTCGGGGGCCGTCCTCCCTCACGTACTGGCCTATCCCCCTCCTCCTCAGCCAGCGGATGAACGCGGGCATGGGCAGGATGCTCAAGGCCAGGGCCAGGATCATCGCCTCAAGTACCCGGTACAAGCGGTCCTCCTTTCCGACCCATCCTCAACCTGACCGGGACCGTGCTCCGGCGGACCACCCGGTCGGAGGATCCACAGGGGTGTATTCTATTCCACCGGACTCCAGCGTTTCACCCACTCGCGCTCACGGGATGCCCTTGGTCCCTTCCTCCCCTCTCCTCACGCCACCATGGCAGGAAGCCTGTGAAGGCCGAGGAAGTTGGATCCCTTCACCAGCACCACGTCCCCCGGCTCCAGGATGGCCCGGAGCACCTCTGCCGCCTGCTCGGTGGTCCTGACGGCGAAGACGCTTCCCCTGGGGAGCCCGGCTTCCAGGGCGGCCCTCGCGATCGACCTTGCCCGACGTCCCACGGCGATCAGGATGTCGGTGCCGCACTCCACCGCCAGCCTTCCCACTTCCCGGTGGGCCTCCTCGGAAAAGCGCCCCAGCTCGGCCATGTCCCCGAGCACCGCGATCGCCCTTCTCTCCCCCGCCAGGGCGGCGAAGGTCTCCAGGGCGGACCGCATGGAGGCAGGGTTGGCGTTGTAGGCGTCGTTGATGACCGTCACGTCGCTCCTCGTCTCGATCATCTCCATCCTCCCCTCGCTCACCTCGGCATCCTCAAGTCCCTCGACGATATGGGAAACGCCGGCGCCCCAGTGGAGGGCGGCGGCGCAAGCCGCCAGGGCGTTGGTGACCAGGTGCATCCCCGGCAAGGGCAGATCGATCCTGGCCACTTCCTTCCCTTCCACCACGAGAAGAAAGGAAGGCCTGCCCTTCTCGTCGGCTACGATCTTTTCCGCTCTCACCTGCGCCTTCCGGGACAGCCCGAAGGAGATCACGGGGGCGCTGCTCCTTTTTACCAGATATTCCCAGAATTCGTCGTCCCTGGGGAGCACGGCCAGCCCGTCAGGGGGCAGGGAGGCGACCAGCTCCGACTTGGCCTCCGCTATCCCTTTCCTGCTCCCGAAATACCGTAGGTGGGCCCAGCCGATGTTGGTGATGATGCCCACCTCGGGCCTGGCGTAACGGCACAACCCCTCCACGTGGCCCTTGCCCCTGGCACCCATCTCCAGTATCAGGTATTCTGTGGCCTCGTCGGCCGCAAGGACGGTGAGCGGCATGCCCACCTCGTTGTTGTAACTGGCAGGCGAGGCCACCGCCCTGCCGGTCCTCTTCATGATCGAGTAGAGGAAATCCTTGGTAAGCGTTTTACCCGACGAACCGGTTATGCCCGCCACGCGGTAGCGGCCCTTCTCCCTCTGGGCCCGCGCCAGCCTCAAAAGGGCGGTGGCGGTGTTTCCCACCCTTATCAACCCGACGCCTTCCGACCTGGCCCGTTCCAGCAGGCGTTCGTCGACGCGGGATACGGCCAGGGCGCGGGCTCCCTTGTCCAGGGCCTGGCCCAGGAAATCGTGAGCGTCATACCTTCTCCCTCTCAGCGCCACGAATAGCTCTCCGCCCCGGAGGGTACGGGTGTCGGTGGAAATGGCAGTTATTACCATTTCCTTATCGCCAGAAAGGAGCCTGCCTTTCACCGACCTGGCTATGTCTTCCAGCCTCATGGGGATCATCTCATCCCGCACCCCTCTCCAGACTGCGCTTCTTGCGGACTGACCGCTTTCCGTGACCCCTTCCGTGTTTCATCTCATTCCATCAGTTCCCATGGATATGCCTCCTGACGAATTTGCCGTCCATATATGGGAGGCACCTCTCCCGTTACACGCCCCGCGAGCCCTTGCCCATCGCGTGCTCGCCCATTCCCTTCGCTCCATCCCTCGCGGGTCGTCCGCCCGCTCCACTTCCACTTCTTTCCTCTCCCATCAAGGCCTTCGCCCTCCGAGCTCACGCACCCTCTTTTCCCAACCTCATCCTCAACGCGATCGATGCCTCTTCCGCATCGTCGAACGGGACCGTCCTGTCCGCTAACACCTGTGTCCTCTCGTGCCCCTTCCCGGCGATGAGAACAACGTCCCCTTTTTCCGCCTCCAGGACCGCCCTGCGGATGGCCTCCCTGCGGTCGGGCACCACCACGTGATCCCCCCTTCCCTCCGCTCCCCTGGCCCCCGCGAGGATGTCCTCGATGATGGCCATGGGATCCTCACTGCGGGGGTTGTCGGAGGTG
>JBBFMI010000033.1:0-8770 GCA_037478635.1 Candidatus Geothermincolales bacterium
CGCCGACCGGGACTGGGACGTGGAGAAACACTGGCGGGACCTGAAGATAGTCCAACTCTGGATGGGCGGCAAGCAGCTCTGCCAGGCCGAGGTGGCCCGCTGGTTCTTCGAGTGCGAGACCCTGTGAGGCGGTGAGGGACATGGAAAGGCTAGCCGACAACAGCAAGGGGCTGGGGGAAAGGCTCGCCCGGGCCATCCTCTCCAACCCCCGTTTCAAGGCCAACCTCCGCCGCTTCGTCGGGGGTATCGACCCGGCCCACGCGCCGGGCATGGTACGGGCCATCCTCTGGCAGGACGCCGAGGCCACGCTGGGACTGGCCTCCGCCCTTCCCCGCCTTTTCAATTTCGCCGCCGCGGCCCTCGAGGAGCTCCTCCGCCAGCTGAACTCCCTCCCGCCGGACATGCTCAGGGCCTTCCTGGGCCGACTGGTGGATCAGCTGGACGTGGGCACGGCCGCCCGCGCCGCCTCCGAGCTGCGCGCCCTGGCGGAGAAGGCGGAACCCGTGCTCGAGGAGATCAAGCGGATGTCAGGGGCCCTGGCCTCCGCCCCGAGAACGGGAAAGGAGGGATGATCGATGGCGACACGGCCGGAGGAGTCCACTGCCCACGCCACGATGGAGGGAGAGAGCCTCGCGGTTGCCGTGGTGCGGGAACTTTTGCGCACCCCGGGCTTCAAGGAAGCGGTCCTCTCCCACCTGAGGGAGGCAGACCCCTCCCACGCGCGGAGGCTGGTCAAAACGGTCCTCTGGGAGGACGTGGGCTTCTCGATGGGGGTGTTGGGCGCCACCCCCAAGATGGTCAACGCGGTGGCGGCGGCCCTGCTCGAACTGGCCCTACAGCTCAAGGGATTCACCGGCGAGATACTCCGGGAGTTCCTGCGCCAGCTGGGATCGGAGCTGGACCGGGACACCCTGAGAGCCCTCCCCGGCGCCTGGGCCTCCCTCCTGGAGGAACTGCTGCTGGAAGATCCCCAGGCGCTGGACGAATTCATCGCCGCCCTGGGGGCGATGGCCGAGTCCCTCCTGCGGGGCGCCGGCTCCGCGCTCCGCCAGGCGGGACGCCGGGCCGACGTGGGCAGGATACGCCAGGGAGTGGTCAAGCACTTCGAGAGGAGGATGGAGGAACTCCCCCCGGAGGGAGAGATATACGACCCGGTCATCGTGTCCAACCTGCTGGGCATGGTGCCGGCGTTCCTCAACTACCTCTTGCGGCTCCTCACCAGGCTCCTGCGCCGCCTGGACCTGCCCTCCGAGATCCTGGCACACGCCGTCTTCCAGCTACTGGAGGACATCGACCGAAGGGAGCTGGCCAACCTGGTGAACGCGTTCTCCTCCTTCATCAACTCCCTGCACCGGGGCAATCTCCTCCTGGGCGGGGAGGAGCCGCGGTTCAAGGAAGTGCTGCGCGGGGTTAGCAGGGACCTGGTGGAACTGGTGGATGGGGACGGGTTGAGACAGGCCCTCATCGCCCTCGGCGAGGACGGCAAGGTGGTGGCGGAGGTCGTATCCGAGCATCTCTACTCCTCCCCGGAGAGGACGGCGGCGGTGGCGGGCGCCCTCCTGGCCGCCCTCCAGAAGGGCCTGGGGCTCGCCGCCTCCCTGGCCGATAGGCTGGCCACGATCTCCCCCGAGGGGCTGGAGATGCTCTCGCGCCAGGTGGAGGAGGTGGTGGACCCGGCGGAAGTCGCCCGGCTCCTCAACTCCTGCTCCACCCTGCTCCGCCGCCTGTGGGAGCATCCCCGGGAAGCCCAACCCACGTCTCGCTTCCTCTCGACCCTGGACCGCCAGGAACTGAAGGGCGCTTTTATGGCGGCTCTGGCCAGGTACTCCCGACCGCCTTATGGCCCAGGGGAAGGAGGGGCCGGCGTCCCCGAGATCCTGGCAGAGACGGTCAACCGGGCCCTGCGTTCCCTCAATTCCCTGCTGGAGGGAAGGAGCGCGGAGATCAGGCAGGGACTGTCCCGTTTCGCCAGGTCCCTGGACCGCGGGGAAATGAGGAAGGCGGCCACCGGGGTTCTCTCCCTCGCGCTCGCCAGGGGCGAGGGCAGAGCGACCCCGACCGGCACCAGGAAGGCCGCCCCCCTGGTCGCGGGGGTCATGTTCACGCTGTACCTGTTGAGAAGGCGCCGCAGGAAGGCGCGCATCCGCGCCGCCGGGGCCCCCGGATAGAGCTGGAGGGATGATCCGATGATAGACCTTCAGGCCCGAGCTTCCCAGATAGAGACGGAATACGTCCGCCGCTTCAAGGAGGGCGGCGGCAAGGTGGTAGGGTATGGCTGCGTGGCCACCCCGGTGGAGATCGTGGAGGCCGCCGGGCTCCTCCCCTACCGCATCAAGGCCTTCGGCCACCCCGACACCTCCCTGGGAGATTCCTACCTCTCCCGCTTCAACTGCCGGTTCTGTCGCGCCTGCCTGTCCCTGGGTCTCGACGGGTCCTACGATTTCCTGGACGGGTTGGTCGAGACCAACGGGTGCGACCACCTGAGGGGCATGTTCGAGAACTGGCAGTACGCCAAGGGGCTTCCCTACTTCCACTACCTGAAGGTGCCACACTTCGTGAGGGACGATTCGCTGGACTACTTCACCGAAGAGATAGCCATGTTCCGGAACTCCCTGGCGGAACACTTCGAAGTCCCCGTGGAGGACGAGGCCGTCTGGAGAGCGGTGGAAGAACAGGACCTCGTCCAGTCTCGCCTGCGGGAGCTATACGGGCTGAGGAGGAGGGACGTGCCCGCCTTAAGCGGCGCGGAGGCCCTGAGCATAATCTGCACCGGATCCTCCATGCGGGCCTCCGATTTCGCCCGCCTCCTGGACGATATCCTGCGGGAATATTCCAACAGGAAGATTGAGGGATTCCGGGCCCGGCTGATGCTCCTGGGCAGCGCCACCGACGAGGTGGACCTGGTGGCGGACATAGAGGGACAGGGCGGCCTGGTGGTCACCGACGCGTTGTGCTACGGCTCCCGCTCCTTCTGGGAGAGGAAGGGCGAGTCGGGCGAGATCGACCGTTTCCTGGCCGAGAAATACCTGGGCAACCTCTTCTGCCCCCGCATGTTCACCGAGTACGAGAGGAGGTTGCGGTTCATCCTGGACAGGGCGGAAGAGGCCCGCGTGGACGGGGCGATCATCGTTTACAACAAGTTCTGCGACCTGCACGGGGTGGAATCGGCCGCCCTGAGGGCGGACCTGGAAAAGAACGGCATACCCGTCCTGGTCCTGGAGAAGGACTACGGATCCCAGTCGGACTCCGGCCGGGTAAAGACCAGGGTCCAGGCTTTCCTGGAAAGAATAGGAAAATAGAAAGCCGCGTAAAGCGCCCGAACACGGAAGGAGGCTGACCGTATGGCAGGGGAACTCACCAGACCTCGCGAGGGCCTCTTCAACCGGGTCTACGAGATCTTCTCCGTCGTGGACAGGATACCGGGCGACCTGACCGACCCGGAGGTGGAGGGGATCCTGCACGTCATGCCCCGGGAGCTGCGCAAGACCATGCAGGCCTTTCTCGTGCCCCGGGCAAGGGATGCCAGCCTGGAGTTCTTGGGCCTCATCAAGAGGTGGTTGGAGGGAGCGCGCCGGGCCAAGGAAGAGGGCAGGAAGGTGGTCCTGGTGCCCTTTAATTTCCCCCCGGAGATCATCTTCTGCTTCGAAAACGCGTGGCCCATCACCAGCGAGGTCCTCACCACCCTCGGGGTGGCCGCCCTGGAGGGCCAGGGAGAAAGGTACTGGGATTTCGCCATGGGCCTGGGCCTTCCCGACTTCGCCTGCTCGGCCAACATGATCGAGGTGGGCTCGGCCCTCACCGAGATCGACTTCGCCCCCGACATAGTCCTGAACGACTGCTTCGCCTCCTGCGACATCAACTCCAAGACCCACGAGTTCCTGGCCCGTTACCTGGGTCTCCCCCTGGTCTTTCTGGAAAAGCCGCCGGACGACACCCCCCGGGGGATCAGGCAGTACTACCGCTACTTCCGGGCCATGCTCTCCGACCTCGAGGAGCTCCTGGGAGAGAGGCTGAAGGTCGAGCGGATGAGGGAGGTCCTGGACAGGGTAAACCGGGCCTCGGAGCTCTACTGGGAGCTGTGGGACTTGCACAAGTTCCGCCCCTGCCCGGTGCCCAACATCTTCTCCCTCATGACGTACGGTATAAGGTACACCATGTGGGGACAGGAGGAAGCCGTCTCGGCGATGGAAAAGCTGGTAAATATAGCCAAGGCCAGGCTACACAGGAAGGAATATCCAGCGGAGAGAGAGGTGGCCCGGGCCTGGTGGACATACACCAGCTACTACTTCGACATGCCGGGGTTCTTCAACTGGATGGAGGAAAACGGCATAACCCACCTGGGAGACGGCCTGGACCTCGTGTTTCCCCGCATCATCCCCCTGGACGACAGGGATAAGATGATAGAGGGCATGGCGGAGACGGCCCGCAACATGCCCATGACCCGCCAGATGGGAGCTTCTTCCATGTCTGCCCAGTGGCTGGAGGACATCATCTGGGCCACCCGGGAACTGGGCGCCGACTGCTGCATCTACTGCGGGCACCACAGCTGCAAGCAGACCTGGAGCGGGGCGGCGGTGGTGAGGAAGGAGCTCCTGGCGAGGACCGGCATCCCCACCCTGGTGCTGCAGGGGGACTCATGGATAAAGAGGATGACGTCCATGGAAAGCCTCCAGGAACAGATAAAGGAATTCGTGGACAACGTGGTCTCCAGGAAAAAAGAGGGCAGGCGCGCGGTCAAAAGAAGGACCACGGGGGTGACGGGAGGCGTCTCCCGTTCCTGATCTTCCCCGGAAGAAAAGCGTCGCTTGCCCTTAACATCTCCTCGGGGCAGGGAGAGGGGAAAACCGGAGGAGTGCTCCACCTGCTGGCACTGGGCCGCGCTCCTCGATCGAGATACGGGATCAAGAAGCGGACCGGAGGTAAGGGACATGAGGTTCGGCGGGATCGACGTGGGCTCCCTGACCGCCCAGGCGGTGATCCTGGAAAACGGGCACATGACGGGCTACAAGAGCATCCGGGTGAGGGGCAACCCGGTATCTTCCGCCGAGGCGGTCATGGGGGAACTTCTGGAGGAGCTCGGGCTCTCACCCGGCGACGTGGCTTTCACCGTGAGCACCGGATACGGAAGGGAGCAAGTACAGGAGAGAGGGCTTTCCCAGGCCAACGTCAGCGAGATCACCTGCCACGGGGTGGGAGCCCACTGGCTGATGCCCGAGGTACGTACCGTCATCGACATCGGCGGTCAAGACGCCAAGGTCATCCGCTTAAATGCCTCGGGCGACCTGGAGGACTTCGTCATGAACGACAAGTGCGCGGCCGGCACGGGCAGGTTCCTGGAGGTGATGGCCCGCACCCTGGGCCTCCCCTTGGAGGAACTGGGCCCCGTTTCCAGGCAGGCACGGGGCAGGGTGGCGCTCTCTTCCCGCTGCAGCATTTTCTGCGAGACGGAGGTCCTCCGGTTCCTCCAGAGGGGAGCGGAACGGGCGGACATCGCCGCCGGCGTCAACCGGGCCATGGCCGAGAGGGTGGCCGCCCTGGTGAGACGGGTGGGAGCCGAGCCCGAGGTGACCATGTCGGGAGGGGTGGCGAAGAACCCGGCGGTGAAGGAGGAGCTGGAACGGATCCTTGGCGTGCGGATCCGCCCCTGCCCGGTGGACCCCCAGATCGTGGGGGCGCTGGGAGCGGCGGTCCTGGCGCGGAGGATGGGAGGTGGGTCATGATCGTCCTGGGTTGCGACATGGGAAGCCTTTACTCCAAGTTAGTCGTGGTGAAGGACGGTGAAATCCTCGGGCACAAGGTGGCCGAGACCACCGGCGACATCGAGGACCGCCTCCCCACCCTCGTGGAAGAGGCATTGGAGGCGGCGGGGGTTTCCTGGTCCCGGCTGGACAGCGTGGTGGCCACCGGGGCCTGGGCCGACCTGGTCCAGGAAGCGGACTTCATCGAGGACGACATAGCCTGCCTCGCCTGGGCGGCCCGGTGCTACCTGGAAGATGTTTCCATGCTGGTCGACATAGGGGGTCAGAGCATCACCTCCGTGTTGCTGGGTCCCGACGGGGAGGTGGCGGACTTCATGCGCAACGACAAGTGCGCCTCCGGCTCGGGAAGGTTCCTGGAGGTTATGAGCTCCGCGGTGGGGGTGAGCCTGGACCGTGTGGACGAGATAGCCGCCAGAGCCTCCTCCAGGGTTCCCATAAGCTCCCAGTGCGGGGTCTTCGTGGAGAGCGAGGTGGTAACCCTGGTCAACGAGGGCATAAGTCCCGAGGAGATAGTGGCGGGACTCTGCGACGCGGTGTCGAGGATAGTGGCCAGCCAGGCCATGCGGTTGGGAGGCGGTGTCCCTTACACCCTGAGCGGCGGGGTAGCCCGTCTCCGGGCCGTGGTGGATGGCGTGAAGGAGCGCCTGCAGGGGGCCTACTTCCCCCTGCCCTTCGACCCCCAACTGGCCGCCGCGGTGGGGGCGGCGCTCCTGGCCGAGGAAGAATGAGGTCGGTCCTCCATGGGCATCTTCGACGGGCCGCTTTCCGAGATCCGCCGCTTTATAGACGAAGGCAAAACGCTGGGCAAGATCTCCTCCTTTCCCCCCTCGGCCGCCGGCTCCCCGACCGAGGAACCCGGGGAACCCAGCGTCATCCTGCAGGAGGAGACCGCCCTAGAGTTGGGTCATCCGCTGGCGGGCTCTCTCTTCGTGCTGGCCTGGGACGAAGAGCCGACGGAGGACCACATCCACCTCCTGGGCCCTGACCTCGACCAGCTGCCCCCCGGAAAGTGCCCCTTCGGCATGGTGGTCATGGTGGGCGGTTCGTTCCGGGACCAGTACGAGACCTACCGCGACCTGCGGGAGAGGATATACCAGGCCCGCCTTCCCGGTTTCATGATCAGGGTCTTTCCCGGCACCCAGAGCATCTGGTGCCGGGTCGGCCGAAAGGCCCTGCGGGAGGGCATGGACATCCGCAGGCTGGGGAGCGCCATCGTGGCGTCCCTCCGGAGGAACCCCTCCGTCGAGGGGGTGGAGGTACTGTTCATCACCTCCTCCGCCGAGGACCTCGGCGCCCTCTCCCCGCCGGCCCGCCTGTGTTCCGACATCACGGATGCGCTCACCAAGATGTACGAGGAGATGAACTTCGACTGCGAGAGCTGCGAATACGTCGAGGTGTGCGAGGCGGTGGACGGGCTGCGGGAAATACGCGACAGGCTTTTACGGGAAGGGAACCGGGGCGAAGTGGGAGAGGGATAACGGTGAAGGGAAAGACGGTTTTCGCCTTCTGCGGCAAGGGTGGGGTGGGGAAGACCTCCCTGTCCGCCCTCACCGTACGGATATTCCTGGAAAAGGGCTGGAAGGTCCTGGCAGTAGACGCCGATCCCTCTATGGGACTGTCGCTGGCCCTGGGACTGCAGCCCCGGAGGACCTTAGATCACCTGCGCCGGGAGATGGTGGACTTCCTCCGGGACCGGCGCCAGGACCGCCTGGACCTCGCCGCCTCGCTCGATTACAAGTTGCTGGAACTCCTGGAAGAAAAAGGGAACCTCGCGTTCCTGGCGGTGGGGAGGCCGGAAGAGGAGGGGTGCTACTGCCGGCTCAACGCCTTTCTCCGGGAGGCCATCGAGGCCCTCTCCGACCGCTTCCCGGTGTCGGTCATCGACGCCGAGGCCGGCCTGGAACAGGTGAACCGCCGGGTCATGAGGTCGGTCACCCACCTGGTGCTGGTGACCGACTCGAGCGCCAAGGGCCTCAGGGTGGCCGAGGGCCTGGCGGACCTGGCCCGCCAGGCGGTCTCCCCGGAGAGGTTGGGCCTCATCTTCAACCGCCTCCGCGGCCAGGAGGAGTTCGAGGCCCTCGCTTCCCGCACCCCCCTGCCGGTGCTGGGCTGGGTGCCGGAGGAGGGCGAGATAGCCCGCTACGACCGGGAGGCCATGAGCCTCCTCTCCATGCCCCGAAACCCAGCGCTGCTCGCCCTGGAGAGCTGCCTGGAACAGGCCGGGTTCGTGGACGACCGGAAAAACGGCGGCGCGATCAAGATCCCGGGTTCGCCCGGGGGAACGGAAGACCCGGGATCATGAGGGCCGAGGTTGAACGCCCGTCGAAAAACGGCCCGGAAAGCGGCCTTCCCGGACCGTCCGCCAGCTGGAGAAGCTCGGTTCCCTCGCGGGAAAGCCCTACTCCAGCTCCTTTTCCATCTTGCATATCACCAGCTGGCCGCTGCGCAGCAGGCCCTGCAGGGCGGCAAAGGAGCTCTCCTTGTCCACCACCACCTCTCCCTCGAAGGTGCCGGAAGCGATCTCCTCGGCCATGCGGTTGAGCTCCTCCACTGGCCGGGTGATGTAACGCCGGGTGAAATGACGAAGGCCCGTGGTGGTTATGAAAAACGCCACCAGCAAGGCCAACACGGCCGCTATGGCCAGGCGCAGGAGGGTGGAATTCCGCTGCCGCGTGAAGAAGTCGTCTATCTCCTTTATCTCGGAGGTCTTGTCGGTGACGCTTATGATGTTGAGATTGCCCATCTGGAGGAAGCCCAGGTCGACCTTGTAGTTAACCGCCACGAAATATCCTTTTCTTCCCGAGAACTCCTCCAGCAGCACGTAGCCTTCCTCGGGCACGCTCCGGTGGAAACCCTCCCCCACCTGGACGTCGGGCTGACCGGTAACGCTGACCACCTTCCCGTCCAGGAGCACCCCCGTGTACATCGCGGGCGCCAGGCTCTGGGTGAACATCAGCGCTATCTCCACCACCTTCGCGAAGTCCCTTCTCTCCAGCACGTCCTTTATCAAG
>JBBFMI010000033.1:8780-12972 GCA_037478635.1 Candidatus Geothermincolales bacterium
GGAGGGGTCGAACAGCTGGGCGAACTTGCCCACCACTGCCGGGTCCTTGAAGCTCGTCCCCAGGGCCTTCATCTGCTCGGCCGTCTTCCGCACCACCAGTTCCCGGTTCTCCCTTATGTTCCTGCGGGTCGTGACCACCACGTCCACCAGGAAGTAGGCCAGGATGGCCACCACCAGCGCCATCACCATGACGGTCACCGAGAGCGTCAACCTCCGCATCTCCCGGCCTGACTTCGAACCCATGGTCTACCTCCTCGCTTGAGACTTCACAAGTTTTTGCCCTGGACCGAACCCGGTATTTGCCACCTACGGCGTCTGCAACCCAAGCAGGTTTTCAGTCGCCGCGGTCTTTATCGGCAATTCGTCAAGATCCCTTTATTTGAGGAATCGCCGCCCCTGGCCTTTCCCCGGAACTGACCTCGAGGACGAAAGGCGCTTAACGTGGCATTTTATGGGCTCAGACGCGCTCCTTCCGGGTTTAGACCCTCATCTCTTGAATCGCGCTGGACGGCCGATGTCGGAGGGAGGAATATACGCCCGCAACCCGCGCGCCCTCAAAGGGCACGAAAAAGGCCGAAAAGAAGCCACCTGGATCGCTTGCGGCCTCGGTATCCCCTACCGGTCGATCTCCTGGTCGTGTTCTTCGGTCGATTCGAGGATTCCGAACTTCTTGCCAAGATATGCCGGGTCAACGCAAAAGGAAAAGGGGCGGGAGCAACCCGCCCCGGTCCTGGCTTTCCAGGGTTTTATCAGCCCTGCTTTAGAAGGCCCTTGGCCTCCATCTCCTTGACTTCCATCTCCCTCAGCGCCCTCTTGTTCACCTTGTACACCTCGGTGAGGGGCATCTGGTCTATGAAGACCACGGCCCTGGGTACGGCGTACTTGGCCACCCGGTCCCGGAGGTAGTTCATGTAGTCTTCTTCCGTCACCTTCCCCTTGTATTCCTCCTTGAGCTGCACGAAGACCTTTATCCTCTCGCTTCCGGGCCTCTCGGGGTCCGGGACCCCGATGGTGGCCGCCACCTCGGTGGCCGGATGCTGGTAGAGGAGATCGTCTATCTCCCTGGTGTAGACCTTGAAGCCGGAGACGATCACCATGTCCTTGGTCCTGTCCACGATGGAGAAATAACCGTTCTCGTCCATGCGCACCACGTCCCCGGTGTGCACCCAGCCATCCTCGTCCAGGCCGCTCCCCTCCTGGGGCCAGTAGCCGAGCATCCGCTGAGGTCCTTTCAACAGCATCTCGCCGGTGCGACCCTCGCGAATCAACTCCTCGTAAGGTATCTCCGCACCGGTGTCCACGTCGATCACCTTGACCTCCGTGTCCGGGAGCGGGATGCCGATCGATGCCTTTTTCTCCTCCTTCTTGAGCCGTGGAGAACGACGGGCTATCCCGTTGAGGAGGGAAACCTGGGCGGTGAAGAAAGCCCCGAACCGCTTGGGCCCCATGGCCCTGGCCACGGCCCTCAACATGGCGACGCCGGGGGCGCTCAGCACCACGTTGTTCAGGAAGCGAAGCACCTTTCTTCCCCCGAAGACCTTGATGATGGAGGACACGTTGAAGTGGGTCACCGGGGACATCTCCGACAGGCCGTAGCCCTCGGTCACGAAGCCCCCGCTCACCTCCTCGAACTTCTCCTGGACCGTGGGCGGCAGGGCGGCTGAACCGGATATGCCGATGATGCGGGCCTTCTTCACCCCGCTTTCCTGGAGCATCTTCATGAACTGGGTCGGCACGCCGATCTGGAGCACCGGGTGATACTCGTTCATCAGGTCGAGCATGGTCTTGGTGTCCCTGGGATCCACCACCAGGAGCATCCCCATGCACTGACCCATCATGGTGTGCATGAGGGAATGGCCGTAGCTGTGGAAGAAGGGAAGGCCCAGTATGACGTAGGCATTGCCCTCGAAGACCTTGGTTATGGGCCCGAAGACGGTGGGGTTCTGCAGGGCGTTGGCCACCATGTTGCGGTGGGTCAACATGCAGCCCTTGGGAATCCCCGTCGTCCCCCCGGTGAAGAGGAGGGTCTCCAGGTCCCGGGCAGGGTCGATCCTCACGGCGGGAGGCCTGGGCTCGGCACTCTCGATGAGCTCGCTCATCCACATGGCACCCGCATGGGAAGGCTTCTCGGCCTTGACGCCGGAGTAATCCTCGATCCTGGTGAATATCACGTTGCGGGCCGCCATGTGCTCCGCCAGGCTCTCGGCAAGGCCCAGGTGTTGATCCAGGCAGATCATGGCCTTGGGAGAACTCTCCCCGAACTTGTGGGCCAGCGTCTCCTCCGCCTCCAGGTAGCTGCAGGGCACGTGCACCGCCCCCGCCTTGGAAATGGCCGCGTCGGCGATGACGAACTGCAGGGAAGTGGGAAGCAGGGTGGCAACCCGGTCGCCCTTCTCCACTCCCAGGCCGGCCAGCGCGTTCGCCAGCCGGTCAGCGTGGTCCTTTATCTCCGCGTAGGTCATCTTAACCCCATCTGGGCACAGCAGAGGGTCGGGTATTTCTGCGCCACCCGGTCCAGGAAGAAGTGGGTAGGCCAGTTAGGGTAAGGCTCGAGCGTCTTGGGTATCCCGCATACCTCGTATTCCTTGAACCAGGGTTTTTCCATCGACATCAGCCCCCCTTCTAATGGACCTTCCCCTTGTATTCCAACCGACTGGAACTCGAAAACCAAAGTGCAAAAAAGTACTTCGCGGCACCATCCATACGGATGAACAGGATTAAATATTACCTTACCAGTAAGTGTACATAGCGTCAACTCCTCATTTCGTCTCGTATTTCGATATG
Source organism: Candidatus Geothermincolales bacterium (assembly GCA_037478635.1). Classification (GTDB taxonomy): domain Bacteria; phylum Actinomycetota; class Geothermincolia; order Geothermincolales; family RBG-13-55-18; genus JACVJK01. The sequence continues at coordinate 11,565 of JBBFMI010000033.1, forward strand.
CGGATGGCCACAACGCTTTTGTTTAAAAGGTTTTAAGGATGGGCGATCTCGGCCCGTCAGGGAAAGGGTCCTTGGCCGACACAGCCCTCGGCTGGAAACACCTCCAGCCTACGGCCGAAAAGGGCGGCGTGGCATTGGAAACGAAAACATGGGCTTAAATTGGTTTGCCCGGCCCGCCGACAACCCCAAAGGGAGACTCGTATCCGGTTTGAGGACCATTCCTCGGAAAAAGAGCTTTGTGGTCTCCCGAGAACCTTTCAGGGCGCTGGAGAACCGGATAGCCTTCCCATCTCGATGAGCACTATGCCCTGGGCGCCCCGGAGGCTGAGGAACAGCGTCACGTTCTCCCCCTCGTTTATGGACCAGTGAGCCTCCCTCTCCGATTCGGTGGAATACTGGGCGGTGGGGTCGCCCAACCTCTCCCGGTACCACTGGAGTACCTTGTCAAAGGGGTCGGTGGTGCGGTAGGCAATGGACTTGCTCTCGAAGTTGCCCCGGTCACCGGCGGCTACATAGCTCCCCCCGCTTCCCTCCACGTACTCGCTCCCGGGATAGAGGGGAAGGCCTATCTCGTCCAGGGAGGGGGGCTCCCGCCGCACCGATATGCGCTGTCCGTCTTCCTCTCCCTCGAAGCTCTCACCTTCTCCCGTGACCACCGTATCCTTTTTCCCTCCTCCGCATCCAACCGCGCCAAATAACGCTATCAAGGTCAACGTGAGGGCCAGGGCCCAGAAGATCCCCGTGATGCCGTTGACAAGCGCAGAGCGTCTCCTGGTTCCGTCCATTTTCACTCCCCCTATGTCGCGAGATCGTGTCCCTGGGACAACGGCCACCGATCGAGTTCCGTCACGAGGACCTTGTCCCTCCGGTTCCTCGACCACCCGACGTCAAAGGCGTTATCGATAATATTCGACCTTCGTCGTTGTTCAAATCGATCCCACCTGGGCCGGATACACGCCGGTCGAACCCGCATTGTCCGATCGCAGATATCGATGCCTCAGGCCCGCTCGAGGTTGAGCGGACAGACCATCAGGCACTCGCAGCACTTCACCCAGTAATTGTAACCGGCCGTGTTTATGATCAGCTCCATGTGCCTGAGGCCCTCCTCGCTTCGGAGGGTAACCGGGTAGATCCCGTGGCGGATGGTGTGGGCAAGGCACGCCATCTTGTCGAAGCCTTCCCCGGCAAGGGCGCCGCAGGGACAGGCCTCCGAGCACCTCCGGCACTCCTCCGGGCAGGAGGGGACGACGAGCGGCTCCCCGGCGTCGAGTTCGGCAGTGGTAACCACCGCCCCCAGCCGCAGCCTGGCCCCGTAAGTCGGATGGTAGACCATCCCCGACCTGCCGAAAGAGCCCAGTCCCGCCAGCCAGGCCGCGTGCTTCAACGAGATGAGCCCCCACGGCTCGAC
>JBBFMI010000034.1:0-12345 GCA_037478635.1 Candidatus Geothermincolales bacterium
CCATGACGAGGAGGTCCGAGGGCATCGAGGCCCTCGCCTCCACCAACGAGGTCTGGATCAATCCCGAGGACGCCCAGGAGCTGGGCGTGAAGGAAGGGGAAGAAGTGGTGGTCCAATCCCGCAGGGGAGCGATACGTATCCGCGCCAAGATGACCGACAGTATGCCAAGAAAGGTGTTGTTCATCCCCTTCCATTTCGGGGAGTCCCCGGCCAACGCTTTGACCAACACCGCCTTGGACCCGGTGGCGAAAATCCCCGAGCTCAAAGTGGCGGCAGTGCGGGTGCTCACCGGGAAGGATGCCGAGGGCGTGGAGGTGTTGAGCCTCTCGTCCACCGGTTAAACCCGGCGGAAAAAGGCGGAAGCAAGCGGCCTTTTGCTGACCGGGCGGTGATTGGGTGATAGAATAATACCGGTCAGGGCGGGGATTACGTTTCTCGCCTGGGAGAGGGATTCCGGGAATTGGTCGTACCAGCGGAGATGGGAGAGGTGTTCGATGAATTTGTATCAGAACCTGGTCAGGACAGCCCAGAATAATCCCGATGCCACGGCGCTCCAGTTCGGTCACGAGACCATCACTTACGGGGAACTTCTGGCCAGAACCAACCGCTTCGCCAACGCCCTGCGCGAGCTGGGGATCGGCCGAGGATCCAAGGTGGCCCTTCTCATGCGCAATACCCCGGAATTCGTCATCTCCTATTACGCGGCCCTGGCCATCGGCGCCACCGTGGTGCCCCTATGCTACATGTGCCTGGCCGAAGAGGTGGAGAAGATCGCCAGGGACGCGGCGGCGGACACCCTGGTCACCAATTTCGAGTTCGAGGACATCGTGCGCTCGCTCCACCAGAAGTTGGGCGACAACCTCCGCCACATCATAATGAGCGGATCAATGGACCAGGAAGACGTCCTGTCCATGGAAAAGCTGATGGACGGGAAGCCGTCCCAGCTCGAGGCGGAGGACCTGTCCGAGGATGACCTGGCGGTGCTGCTTTACGCCCCCACCTCGGCCAAGGTGGTAAGGGGGTGCATGCTGACCCACGGCAACCTGGATTCCAATGCCGCCTTGGTGATAAAGCAGTGCAAGCTGACACCCGAGGACGTGGTCATGGGGGTCTTGCCCTTCTTCGCCGCTTACGGGCAGACCTGCGTGATGAACGCCTCCATAAAGGCAGGGGCCAGCATAATCCTGCAGGAATCCTTCATCCCCGGGGAGGCGCTCAAGTCCCTGCAGCACGACAAGGTGACGGTGTTCTTCGGCGTGCCCACCATGTACGTTTACATCCTCAATCACCCCCTTGTCTACCAGTATGACCTGAGCTCGGTCCGGCTCTGGGTGTGCGGGGGCGCGCCCATATCCCGGGAGACCCTGGAGCGGTGGAACAACGAGATCGGCTCCCCCATATACGAGGGTTACGGCCTGACCGAGGCCTCGCCGGTGGTCTCCATGCAGCCGCTGGATGGAAAATACAAGATGGGATCCATCGGAGTACCGGGGGAAGGGATCGAGGTCAAGGTGGTGGACGAAGAGGGAAGGGAGCTCGAGCCCGGCGAGGTGGGCGAGCTCATCGTGAGGGGCCCCAACGTGATGAAGGGATATTACAACAAGCCCGAGGAGACGGAAAAGGTGCTGCGGGGCGGTTGGCTGTACACCGGCGACATGGTGTACATAGACGAGGATGGCTACCTGTTCATCGTGGGCCGCAAGAAGGACCTCATCATCCGGGGAGGCTTTAACATATATCCCCGGGAGATAGAGGAAGTCCTGACCTCCCATCCGCTGATCTCGGAAGCCGCCGTGGTGGGGATTCCCAACAAGTACCTGGGAGAGGAGGTCAAGGCTTACGTGAAGCTCAAGCCCGGCTCCAAGCTCACCGAGGAGCAGGTGCTGGAATACTGCGAGGAAAGGCTCCCCTATTACAAGACCCCCAAGTTCGTGGTCTTCGTGAAGTCCTTCAAGAAGGACCCGTCCGGGCAGATCTTGAAGGACCTGATAGAGGAAGGCTCCTGAAGGTGACGGAGGGGATCCGCCAAGGCGACAGGCCTCGTTGAACTGATCGCGGGAGAGCGGGCTGGAGGGGAGGGAGGGGTTGGCAGCTTCCTTCCTGGAAAGGGTTATCGAATTCCTCAAGCCCATATTCTCTTATTGGGGCTACATCGTGATTTTCCTCGGTACCTTCCTCGAGAGTTTCTTCCTGACCAGCTGGGCTGCCCCGGGCACCGTGATCCTGCTTTTGGGCGGACTCTATTCCGCCCAGGGCGACCTCAGCCCGCTCCTGGTGGGGGTGACCGCTTTCGCCGGGGCTGCCGTGGGCGACCTGTTCGGCTATTATCTCGGCGTCAGGGGGGGACATCGCCTTCTGCACCGGTACGCGGACAACAGGAAGGTGGGCTTGAACCTTTCCCGTGCCGAGTCCTATTTCCGCCGTTACGGGGGTAGGACGCTCTTTCTCGGCAAGTGGGTGGCCGGGATAAAGGCCTTCATCCCCATCATGGCGGGGGTGGGGAACATGCCCGTGGGAAAGTTCGTAGGCTACACGGTGGCGGGCAACGTCGTCTGGACGGGAAGCGTATTCGCCGCCGGCTATTTCTTCGGCGAGAGTTGGAGGTATATCGATCGGGCCATTGGTTACCTCGGGTGGGGGTTGCTCGTCATCGTGATCGTCGCGGTCGCGTCGGCTCTCGCCATCAAAAGGTATAAGTCGCGCAGGCGCGATAGTATTTCCGCTGTCCAGGATGATCGCCCTGGGAGCGAGGGCGGGTGAATCCTGGACGTTCGATGTTCGACGTGCTGTCTCGGGATATTCTCCGGTTCAAGCAGGTCTAAGGGCTACCCGGTCGACTCGTCTGAACCGTAAAACGGGAAAGGACACGAGTTCTCCTGCGCGACCTGGCAACAGGTGCGATTAGACCGGCTTCCGGAACCGCTGGCCTTATCGATGGACCCCGGGTCCTCCCATGGGGCGGGCAGGTTTTTGCAACGGCTGGATGATCGCTCCGACGGCCCGTCCATCGGTGGCTTGCCGTTTTACGGACATGCCGCTACGCCAGGCCCCGGATGGTCACCGCCAGCGGTTATATTCTCTTCGTGTCGCAGTGGTCGATACTTGGGCGAGGAGGTCTTGGAAAAGGGGTCGCTCAAGTGTCGCGCCGTTCATCCAATGGAGCGGGTAAGGAGAGCCGATGGGGGACGGCCTTCTTAAGGATCGATATGACGGGCGCAAGGGCGTTAATTGAAAGGTTTTTGAGCGCCGTGATAAAATTTGGGCAATTTTAACGGGGTTAAGGTTGGCTATGCGGTAAAGGTCGGCGTATAAGCGGGGGAAAGAATTGAGTAGGGGATATGCCTACATCCAGAAGCTGGCGCTTTTCCTCCTCCTTCTGATATTCTGGGTCATCCTCGTCTCTTCTCTTGCCCTTCACGAGCTGGTGATGGGGGCGATGACCGCCGCCTTGGTGGCCTCTCTAACCGTATGGCTTCTGGGCAGGGCACTGGATCCCCACCTCCGGCCGGCCGTGATTCTACGCCTTCCCCTTTTCCTCCTCCGCCTGTCGGTGGAGATAGTGAAGGCCAACCTGGACGTGGCCCGCATCATCCTGCATCCCCGCCTTCCGGTGGAACCCGGCATAGTGGAGTACCGGACCTTCCTCCAGGGCGACCTCCCCCGGACGGTTTTCGCGGATTCCATCACCCTCACGCCGGGGACGGTCACCGTCTGGCTGGAGGACGACCTCCTGCTGGTGCACTGTCTTTGCCCCTATCACAGGGAGGGCCTTCCGCAGCTGGAGAAGATGGTGGCCTGGCTCTTCGGGCAGAAGAGGGAGGGTGGTGGGGATGGATAGGTTCCTCACCGTGGTAGCGGCGGTCATCGCCGCCAATGCCCTTCTATGCTTGTATCGCGCGGCATTGGGCCCCACCATAGTGGATCGCTTGCTGGCGGTGAACATCGTGGGCACCAAGACCTTGGTCGTGGTGGTTCTCGTCACCTTCATCCAGGCGGAATCCTTTTTCCTCGATGTGGGCATGGTCTATGCCCTGTTGCTGTTCGTGGTGACGGTGGCCTTCTCCCGCTACCTGGAGGCGGAGAGGGGAGGTGGAAGCAAGTGACGGCCAGAGAGGTGGTGGCCGGGGTTTTCTGCTGCGTGGGTGCCTTCTTCTTCGTCCTGGGCACCACCGGGCTTCTCCGCATGCCCGATGTCTTCTCCAGGCTTCATCCCTCCACCAAGTGCGACACCCTGGGAGCCTGTTCCGTCCTGGTGGGCATGGCCGTCTACAGCGGCCTTTCCTGGGAACTGCTCAAACTGCTCGTAGTGGCGGTTTTTCTCCTCCTTTCCAGCGCCACCTGCGGCCACGCGATGGGTCGCGCTGCCCTCAGGCAGGGCCTCAAGCCTTGGAGGAAAGGAGAGGAGAGAAGGTGATGGGAGAGGCCTGGCGACCACGGTCGTCGTTTACACCCGGCTTCTGCGGCGAGCGTTCTGGGAGGCGGTGATGGGTTCGGCCTGGGATGTGACCCTGAACGCCTTGCTCCTGGGCCTGCTCTTGGTGACGGCCCTCCTGGCCGTCTCGGCCCGGGATCTGCTGGCCGCCGTCATCGTGTTCTCGGTGTACAGCCTGATAATGGCCCTGATGTGGCAGAGGCTCCAGGCCCCGGACCTGGCCCTCACCGAGGCGGCCCTGGGGGCGGGGGTCACCACCGTCCTCTTCCTTGTTGCCATCTTCAGGACGCGGAGGAGGGAAGAGGAGTGAAAAGGGTCATCTCCTTGCTCTTCATAGCTGCCCTGGCCCTGCTCCTGCTGTACGTGGTCTCCCGCATGCCGCCCATGGGAGAGCCTGACATCCCCACCGCCGTGAGGGTGGTGCCGAGGTACCTGGAAAAGGCCGAGGAGGAGACCCATGCCAGAAACGTGGTAACCGGTGTCATCCTCAACTACCGCGGTTTCGACACCATGGGCGAGGTGACGGTGATCTACTGTGCCCTGGCCGCGGTCCTGGCCGTGCTGGGGCGGGAAAAGAGGGGCCGGATCCGGGATTACGTGGAACTCTCTGGCCTTCGCTCCAGCGTTATCGTGCGGGCCATGGTAAGCCTGGTGGTCCCGTTCATCGTCCTCTTCTCCATTTACACCATCCTGCACGGAGAGACCAGTCCCGGAGGCGGTTTCCAGGGAGGCGCGGTGATAGGCGCCAGCATGATCATCTTCACCACCATCTTCGGACTTCATCTCTCGTCGGTGAAGGTGCCCCAGGGTTTCCGCGCTTCCCTGGAGGGAGTGGCCGTGATCACCTTCTTCCTGGTGGGCGTGCTGGGGATCCTCGGGGGAGGCAATTTCTTGACCTACGCCTGGCCCAAGGTCTCGGAAAGCGTCCACCCGGCCCTGGTCACCTGGCTCACGGTGCTGGTGGAGGTGGGGATAGGCCTGGGAGGGGCCATGGTCCTGATCTCCATGCTTTTCGCCATGGTGAGGGAGGAGGGCGCCGATGAACCTATGGCATAACTACCATTACGCCGTGGCCATGGTCCTCTTCTGCGTTGGGCTTTATACCGTGATCATGCGGCGGAACATCATCAAGAAGATCATTGGATTGAACATAATGGAGACCTCGGTGTTCCTCTTCTTGATCTCCATCGGCTACCGGAAGGGGGGTGTAGCCCCCATCCACGCGGAAGGGCTGGATCCCTCTCGCATGGTGAACCCGCTTCCCCAGTCGCTCATCCTCACCGGGATAGTGGTGGCGGTGAGCGTCACCGCCCTGGCCCTTTCCATGGTCATACTCCTTTACCGGCAGTTCGGGACGCTGGACGTGAGCAGGTTGTTCCGGGAGGAGACGGAGGAGGCGGATTGAGCGGGGGCATAAGACACCTTCCCATCCTGATGATAACCCTCCCCATGGTGGGGGCGGCCCTCATGCCCTTCATTTCGTACGTCCGCCGGGGGGCGGTTCCCTGGGCTTCCGCCCTTTTCCTGGCCGCCTCAAGCGCGCTAGGGCTCGCTCTCATAGGCAAGATACCTCCGGACGGGAGCGTGGGCTACCGGCTGGGAGGGTGGGAGCCCCCCTTCGGCATAGAACTTATGGTCGATTTCACCGGGTATTTCCTGATGATGGTGGTGTGCGGGATCAGCCTGTTGTCGCTGGTTTACTCTCGCCCATACATAATGCGGGAGGTCGAGGGGGGAAAGATCACCGCTTACTACGTGCTCTTCCTCCTCCTTTCCGCCTCTATGATGGGATTCGTGGTGACGGGGGACATCTTCAACCTCTTCGTCTTCATGGAGATCCTGTCCATTTCCTCGTATGCCCTGGTGGCGGTCACCGGCAACCGAAACGCCGTGCGGGCCGCCTTCAAATACCTCCTGATGGGCGCTCCCAGCTCCATCATGGTGCTGCTGGGCATAGGCCTGCTCTATTCCGTCACCGGGACCCTGAACATGGCCGACCTGGCCATGCGGATCGGCGAGTCGGGGTATCGAGAGGTGCTCATAGCCGCGTATGCCGTGCTGGTCCTGGCTTTCATGGTGAAGGCCGCCATCTTCCCGCTGCATCTGTGGCTTCCGGATGCCCACTCCATCGCCCCGTCCCCCATGAGCGCCATGCTCTCGGGGTTGGTGGTGGCGGTCTCGGCCTTCGCGATCGGGCGGATAACCTTCTCCGTCTTCACCACCAGGCCCTGGGGGCTGGTGAGCAGTACCCTGGAGGCCCTGGCGGCGGCCGGGGCGGCGGCGGTGCTTTTCGGCGGCATAATGGCCATCTACCAGAGGGATTTCAAGATGATGATCGCCTATTCGACCGTAAGCCACATGGGGTACATAGTCTTGGGCCTCACCGCCCTCAACCCGGAGGGCCTGACCGGGGCCGTCTACCACGTCCTCGATCACGGGGTGGCGAAGGCCTGCCTGTTCCTGTGCGCCGGAAATTTCATCTATCGAAAGGGTATTCGCAGGATCGACCAGCTCAAGGGGGCCTGGCAGGAGATGCCCTGGACCTGTTTCGCCTTTGCCTTGGCCGCCTGGTCGGTGATCGGACTGCCGCCCTCCGCCGGCTTCATAAGCAAGTGGTACCTGGTCTACGGGAACGTGAAGGCGGACCGGGTGCCTTACGCGGTCGTCTTGCTTCTGGGGTCTATCCTGGCGGCGGTCTATTGCTTCCGGGTCATTTATTACATGTTCTTCCAGCCGGGGGAAGAGGGTGCCTGGGGCGACAAGGTGGCGGATGCTCCCTCCGGGATGTTGGCGCCCACCTGGATACTCTCCCTGGCCACCCTTTTCTTCGGGGTTTTCTCCTACCTTTTCATAGATTCCCTGCTCAAGGCGGCTGCCAGCCTGTTGTGACGCAGTGGAAGAAGGGGTCGAGGTGACGTTCGGAAGATCGGATGGAAGGGGGTAAGGAATGCCGGAAGGAGCCACGAGATCGGTCGTACCTTTGCTTCCCGTTCTACTTCCCTGGATAAGCCTGGTGGCCATCCTGTTGATGCCCAAGAAGGCTCCCAGGGTGCGCCTCTGGTTGTGCTTCGCCGGTTCGGCCCTCACCTTTTTGGTGGTGATCCTCATGCTTCCCGGGGTACTGGACGGGAAGACTTATTATTTCAAGCTGGCTTCCATCGTGGAGGGCCTGGAGATAAGCCTCTACGTGGATACCCTGGGCTATTATTTCGCCTTGGTCCTGGCCTTCATGTGGATGCTGGCCACCCTCTATTCCATCAGCTATATAGACCACAAGCACAACCGCTTCTTCGCCTTCCTGGCCCTCTGCTGTTCCTTTCTCATCGGCTGCGCTTTTTCCCGCAACATGTTCACCTATTTCATCTTCTACGAGATGATGACCTTCGGCTCTTATCCCCTGATAATCCACGAGGAGACGACCATGGCCCGCAGGGCCGGTTACAAATACCTCGTGTACGCCATCGCCGCCGGCACAGTGCTCTTCTTCGCCATAATCGCGAACTATTTCTGGGGCGGGGGAGTGCTGGACTTCGAGAGATGGGGCCTGCTCAGCCTGGAGACCGCCAGCAGGGCCGCCCTCCTCACCATCTTCTTCACCTATATAGCCGGCTTCGGGGTCAAGGCGGCCATCATGCCCCTACACGGCTGGGTCCCTGACGCCCACCCGGCCGCCCCCTCGCCCGCCAGTGCCTTGCTCTCCGGCGTCATACTCAAGGCGGGCGCCTTCGGCATCATGAGGGTCATATTTAACCTGTTCGGAGTGGACCTGATGAAGGAGCTGGGGGTCCACTGGATCGTGGCCGTCTTCGCCTGTATCACCATCGTGATGGCCTCCGTCTTCGCCCTCACCCAGGACAACCTCAAGCGGCGGTTGGCTTACTCCAGCATCGGCCAGGTCTCCTACATAATCCTCGGGCTCACCATGGTCAGCCGGGACGGGGCCCTGGGGGGAGTGATGCACCTGGCCCACCATGCCCTCATGAAGGCCTGCCTGTTCCTCTGTGCCGGCGTGATCCTGGTGAAGACGGGCAAGAAGAACATCAGCGAGATGAGGGGCATAGGGTACAGGCTGCCGGTGACCATGATATGTTTCTCCGTGTGCGCCTTGGCCATGATGGGCACGCCCCCCTCGGTGGGCTTCATCTCCAAGTGGCTCCTGGGAAGCGGTTCCATGCAGGCTGGCCTTCCGGTCTACGTGGTGATATTGCTGGTGAGCTCCCTCCTCAACGCGGCTTATTTCCTGCCCATCATATACACCGCCTTCTTCCGCTGGGAGGGGGACGAGGAGGGCGCGCACCATCCGAAGCTCGATTTCTCCACCGAGAACGATCAGCTGATGATGGGGCCGGTGGTACTCCTTGCCCTTCTCGTGGTGGTGGTGGGCATATGGGTCACGGTGCCCGGCTTCCCTTACTCCCTGGCCAGCCGGGTGGTCGACTTCATCTTTCCCTGAGCGGTAGGGGGTTCAGGTCATGAGGATGGGCGCTTGTCGTAGACATGGAGTCCAAGAGACATCCCCGGGAGGTGTGACCGGGTGGCCGCCGAGAAGGTCTTGATCACCACCTTCTCGCCCCTGCCCGCCCTGGCCCTGGCGGTTCCCGTCGCGGGGGCCTTCCTCGCCCTCCGCTTCGGCGACAGGAGGCCCGGGGCGAGGAACCTGACCGCGATGGTCTCCACCGCCCTGACGCTGATCCTTTCGGCCCTCCTCGCCCGGCAGGTCCTGGGCTCGGGTCCCGTGTATTTCGACCTGAGGATAATGAAGGTGGGCGAGGGCTATCGTGGCCTTCTCACGGTGGACGGAGTGGGCGCTTACTTCTCGCTCTTCGCCTCCATCCTCTGGTTCGCCGCGTCTTTGCACGCCTCCAAGTACATGGAGCACGAACACAGGCGCCCGAGGTTCTTCTTCTTCCTCCTTTTGGGCGAGGCCACCACCCTGGGCGTCTTCATGGCCCGGGATTTCTTCACCCTGTACCTGTTCTTCGAGGCCATGGGGCTTCTGGGATATTTCCTGGTGGTGCACTCGGAGACGGAGAGGGCCAGGGCGGCGGCCGCCAAGTACCTCGCCATGACGGTGATAGGGGGTCTCTGCCTTCTCATGGGGGTGATGTTGTACCTGTCCACCGCCGACACCGCGTCCTTCGTCCCCCGCCCGGAGAGCAGGTGGCTTGCCGGCCCCTTCCCCGTGGTCGCGGTAGTCCTGCTGGTGCTGGGCTTCGGGGTGAAGGCGGGCATGGTCCCGGTCCACGTGTGGCTTCCCGACGCCCACCCGGCCGCCCCCTCGCCGGCCAGTGCCCTGCTTTCCGGGGTCATGATCAAGGCCGGCGCTTACGGCATACTGCGGGTCGTCCTTTCCTTCATGAGCTACCCGCTGGCCACGGAAGGGGGGACGGCGCACGGGGCGGGATCCGCGGCCCATGCCCCGGGTGGAGTGGAGGCAGGCCTGCGCATGCTGGGATTTTCCATCATCTGGGTGGCGGTGGCCACCATGTTCATAGGGATGGTGCTGGCCCTGGTGCAGAGGGACATCAAGAGGACGCTGGCCTACTCGAGCGTGAGCCAGATGGGATATATCCTCCTCGGGGTAGGCTGTCTCGGGTACATGGGGGCGGAGGGGGCCATCGGTTTAAGCGGAGCCCTGTATCACATCTTGAACCACGCCCTGTTCAAGGGATGTTTCTTCCTGGCCGCCGGCTCCATCCTCTTCTGCGCCCACGAGCTGGACATGTATCGGCTGGGGGGGCTCTGGAGGAAGATGCCCATTACCTGCCTTTGTTGGTGCGCGGCGGCGTTGGGGATCATGGGAATACCCCTGTTCAACGGTTTCGTGTCCAAGACCCTCATCCACCACGCGGCGGTGGAGGCCCATCACCTGGCCGGCCATATCGCCTCCGCCACCTCGGGGTGGGTGAAGGCGGCGGAGGTCTTGTTCGTGGTCACCGGGGGAGGGACCCTGGCCTACATCACCAAGATGACCTATTACGTGTTCTTCCGGAGGCGGGCCTCGGTTGAGGCCGGGGAAGGCCACGGGCACCATGGAAGTGCGGAAGGAGGGCATGAGGGGCACGAGGTCAGGGAAGCCCACCCGTTCATGCTGGCGGGCACCGGGGTCTTGGCCCTGGGGGTTTTTGCCGCCGGGGTTTTCCCCGGACTGGTGTTGCGGCACCTGGTCGGGCCGGTGGCGGAGGGCGTGAGGGGCCTGGATGCCCACGCCGTGGAGCACGTGGTGACCATGCCCGTTTTCGTGTGGGCCAACATCCGGGAGATCTTCATACCCGTTGGCATAGGCCTTACCGTTTTCCTGCTCGGCGCCTGGCCCGATCTCTTGGGTAGGGAAAGGGGTTTCAGCATCTTCCGGCTTCGGCTTCCCGCCTGGCTGGGGGTGGATTTCTGGTATCTGACCCTGGCCCGGGGTGCCCGCTCCCTCCTTTTCGCCTGTCGCAGGGCATATGCGCCGGCCAAGGAGTCGGTGGTAAGGCACTTGAGGCAGGGAGCGGTGTTCGCGGTGGGGACGGTGAGGCACGTGATCTACCCCGCCCTCACCCAACGGCCGGTGGAGTTGCTGAGCAGGACAGGGGGGGAGATGTATACGCAGGCCAGGGAGAGGCTACTCCCGGTCATCAGGGAATACCAGGGAGACCTCGCGGTGGGCGCCCTGGCCATCGCGGTGTCCCTGGTCCTTTTCCTGATAATCAGGTTGCTGTGACCGGTTTTTGGGCGATGAAGCTGTCCGTCGAGGTCAAGGTGGAGAGGATGCGAGGCCTAGCGAGGGTCGGTGGCGGTTTCAATGGGTGTATGGATATCGGACGGGAGATATGCGTGAAAGTGCAGCGAGGACTTCGACCGACCTAGTGGAGCGGGATGATGTAGCCTCTGGGAAGGAGGCGGGTTGTCGATGATGGCGAATCCCATAGTTCCCCTGGCCGTCTCGGAGGGAGGCAAAGACCTGCTGGCGGTGGTCGTGGCGGCCCTGGGGGGCATGGCGGTGATCGCCTATGCGGCCGCCAGCGAGCTCTTCGACCTGAAATTGTTCAAGTTCGATCCCTTCTCCCTTCGGCTCCCCAAGGAGACCAGGGTCGAGTACTGGTACGTGAGGGGAGCGAGGAAGTTCTGGGAGGCTCTGTTCAGCGGGGGATGGAGTTACGCCAAGTTTAAAAAGCGGGCGAAGGTTACGGTGAAGCTACGGGGAAGGGAGTTCCGCCGGGAAGCCAGGAAAAGGATGCCCGAGCAGGTAAGGCGCCTGAACCGGGACATCGCCATCGGGACCCTGGTGATACTCTTGGTGCTGGTGGCCTTGCTCATATTGAACTTGTCCTGATGATGGCTGGGCGTTCCCGTACCGCACCGATGTCGTTCGGCTAGCCGGCTTATCCTTGGCCTTGGAATCAGAAGGGGGTGCCTATGAAGAGCCGAGGCTGGAAAGGATCCGTTTTCTCCCTGCTCGTTCTCTTCCAGGTGTTGGTCTTGCTGGTCGCTTTTCTCCAGGCCTGCGTAGCGGCCGAGGGAGAGAATGGGGGAGGTGGAGGTTCCCTGCGACTGGTAATCGTGGTGGCCTTCATCTGGCTGGCCATAATGGCGCTGGTGATAGCGGTGGTGGTGATCACCCGGCGTAGGGCGGGCGAGGAGGACCGGCAGAGCCGGGAGGGATGAGGGGGGGCGCTCCCGTCGGCCCCGCGGCGTTGGCCATCGGTTGATCCCCGTTTGGTAGGAAGAAGGGCGAGGTCACCCTGATCGAGGAGGCGGCATTTCTTCGAGCTGTACGAGTTGAGCTTTATGGGTCTGTCGATGTGACCGACGTCCCGCGGGAGGCATCTCGCCGCCCTGGAGGCGCCGGCGGTAGCGGTGGTGGTGATCACCCGGCGCAGGGCGGGCGAGGAGGACCTGCTTAACAGATAAACCGTGGAAGCCATTGGTTT
>JBBFMI010000035.1:0-310 GCA_037478635.1 Candidatus Geothermincolales bacterium
AGTCCGAGGTTTCGGGGGGTGAGAAGGATGGCCTTCCGGATCTGGAAAAGGGTGAAGCTCGCCCCTGGGGTGAGGCTGAACGTCGGCAAGTCGGGGGTGTCATTCTCTTTCGGCGGTCGTGGCCTCTGGCTCACGTTGGGGGGAAGCGGCTCGAGGGTGACGGCGGGCATTCCGGGGACGGGCATCTACTGGAGCAAGAAGGTATCCACCTCGAGAAGAAGGCGCCCGAGGGAGGTTTATGCCGGGGCTCCTTCGGGGCCGGCCGCCCCTTTACGCCCCTCGCTTTTCCGCAGGCTCTTTCTCCCACCCG
>JBBFMI010000035.1:320-12226 GCA_037478635.1 Candidatus Geothermincolales bacterium
AGGGTGCGCCGCGCTTTACGCCGGAGACCAGGAGAAGGCCCTGGGCCATTTCCTCAAGAGCGCGGGAAGCGCGGACGGGTCTTGCCTCGCGGGCTTCCTTTGCCTGCAGCGGGGCGACTTGCGTGCGGCGGAAGCGTATCTTGCCCGGGCGCTCGACATGGGCGCGGACCTCAAGAAGATCCTCTCCAAGCACTCTATCTTGGCGATCCTTTCCCTGGACATCGCCGAGGGCATAAAGGTCGAGCTGGAGCCGGACCTGCGGGGAGTCCTGCTGGCGATGGTGGAGGTAAGCCAGAGGCTGGGAAAGACCGACGAGACGGTCGGATACCTCAAGCGCCTCCTTTCCCTATATCCCACGGATGCCGCGGTCAGGCTCTCCCTGGCGGAGGTGCTCGTGGAGGACCGTCCCCCGGGCGAGGACGACCTGAAGGAGGTCCTGCGGTTGACGGAGGGGGCCACGGGCGAGACGCCCGTTGAATCGGCGCTCCTCCTCTTCCGGGCCAGGGCGCTGAGGCGGATGGGGTTGCCCGTGGCGGCGAAGGAGGCGGCCAGCCTGGGGTTGAGGAGAAGGAGCGGGAGGCCCCCGGAACTTTTGAAGGCATTGAGGTACGAGAAAGCCCTGGCCCTCGAGGACATGGGCCGTAGGTCGGCCGCCCGGGCGGAGCTGGAGCGGATATTCGCGGAGGATCCGGATTACGAGGACGTGAGGGAAAGGCTCATGGGAGAGGAAGGTGAGCCGGTGGCCTGAGGCAGGGCCCGGGTCGGAGCCGAGATGACACAGAGGTGGGAGGGATTACCAGATCATGAGATCCCTCAAGAGGAAAGAAGGGCCAGCCAGGGAATCGGGAGTTCACTATGACCGGATAACCGACCTGTGGATCCGCCTGATGGGCCCTGACTTTCACTTCGGTTATTACGCTGGGAAGGGAGGGGGATTGGAGGAGGCGGCGGCGGAGCTGGTGAGGCAGCTGGCGGAGGCGGTTCCCCTGAGGGGCGGGGAGAGGGTGTTGGACCTGGGATGCGGCGTCGGGGCCCCCGCTTTGCACCTGGCGCGCCATTACGGCTGCACGGTTACCGGCGTGACCAACAGCGGGAGGGGCGCGGAAAGGGCAAGGGAACTTGCCCGACGCGAAGGGGTTGAAGGAGTGGAGTTCGTGGAGGCGGACGCCCTGGACGAGGGAGCGGCGCCGGGACCCTTTGACGTGGTGTGGGTGATGGAATCCTCTCATTCCATCGGGGACCTGCCTGCGCTCATGAAAAGGGCCTTCGGGGCCCTGGTGGAAGGGGGTTCGCTTGCCCTCTGCGACCTGGTGCAGGTGGGAAAACTCCCCTTCACGAAGGCCTTTTTCAGTTTCGTGAGGGGCCTTCCGGGGGCTTTCGCGGTGGCCAGGGCGTTCGGCCCGGCAAGGATATATCCACTGGGATCTTATTGCCAGGAAGCGGTTCGAGCAGGCTTCCGCGCGATAAAGGTCAGGGAGATAAGCGACGAGGTTTTCCCCACCCTGAGAAACTGGAGGGAAAGGGGGTCACGGATGTGGGAGGAGGCCGGGGAAGGGGAAACGCGCCGTTACCTTGAGGATTTCATCAGGGCCTGCCGTTCCCTGGAAGCGGTTTTCCGGCAGGGTGTAATGGGATACATGCTGTTCGTCGCCCACAAGCCAAGGGCCGGTAGATGAGGCATGATCTGGCCTTTTCTGACCCGGGTTTGCCCTACGGCTGAAAAGGGAATATAGATGGAATAACGAGAAGTACGAGATTTCCGTGGATGCGAGTCGGGAAGGAGAGGAGGTGCTATAGAGGGTTTTGCCTGGTTAAGCGATGCTGAAAATGTCGAGAGCAAGCGGTCAAGGAGGTAAAGAGTTGAAGAGGTTCGGGATCGTTGCGATGGTGGCCACGGCGCTCGTAGCCGTGATGGTGATGGCGCTGGCGCTGTCTGGCTGCGGGAAGGAGGAGACCACCATAAAAACCCCCGAGGGCGAAGTCACGGTGGGCGAGCAAGGCGGCGAGGTCACCATCAAGACCGAGGAGGGGGAAGGAACCTACAGGGCATCCGAGAAACCTCCTACCGAGGAAGAATTGGGTGTTCCCGTGCATCCCAAGGCAAAGTACGAGCCGGGAGAGGGCGGAGGCACGGTAACCTATCAGGGAGCCCAGGGAGCTGGCTCATACAGTGCGGCTTTCTACACCGTGGACGCGGGTTTCGACGAGGTGGTGAGCTGGTACAAGGGCAAACTCGGTGAGCCCACGGCCACCGTGGTGACCGACGTCAAGCAGGCAACCTGGTACAAGCAAGAAGGCGATACCACCATCGCCGTTTTCGTCCAGGAACAAGAAGGCAAGGTCACCCTCACCATCTCCAAGTCCACCGCCAAGTAGCGGGTCCACGGCGGACCGCCCTGTTCGGAGGGCCTTCGCTGACGGTGGCGCGGAGTGGCAGGGGGTGACCCGATTCGACGGATTGTCGGGATGCGGGTTGACCGGACGCCCGGGGAGGTAAAGCCCACCCGGGCGTCCTTTTTTGTAGGTGAAAGTTCAAGCCGCGCAAGGCATTACGCAGCGCGGCGGCCTGCTCTGCCCGACCTCGCCGTTCGGTAACGCAGGCTCACCCGCTCGTTTCACGACGTCGAAGCGCTTGGCGCGGGAAATCTCCTTGTTTTGCCTTTTCATCTGCCGTGACCCATGCCCTTCTTTCCCCGGTGCGGGTTCGTTATCGCCGGATCCGATAATCCTCCCTATGTCGCCCCTCGGGCCGCCATAGGGAGGATGGGGCCGGGGAGGTTCGGGTCTACGGTGGGATTGGTACAGGGAGGTACCGACGAAAGGAGCGGGCAGGGATGCGTGTCGAGTCCTATTCCATCGCGGCGGCTTCCGTCCACTATTATTTCCGCCGGGAAACGGTGTCCGAATCCCTGAGGGTCAACGCCGGGAGAAACCGCGAGGTGAGCGGCCAGGGCGCGAACGCCTCGTCTCGTCCAAGCCCTGCCCCTTCTTCCATGAGAGGTGTCCCCCCTTCGTCCGTCCCCGTCTCCCCGCGCCGCCCGGGAAAAGTCTGCCCCGGGCAGGGGAAATGCGAGGGCGAGCCCCGTTTGGCTGGCCTCAAGGCGCTGGTCGAGAAGATGGTGGAGGTGCTTACGGGGAAGAAGATAAGGATAAGGCTGGTGAAATGGCCGCCGGATACTGGTGTCGAGGGATCGGGACCGGGCGCGGAACCCGGCCGCGTTAGACCGCCCGCGATCGAGTACCGGTACACCCGGGAGCTGGTGGAGGAGGAAAGCGCCGTTTACATGGCTTCCGGCAGGGTCAGGACGGCCGACGGGAGGGAGATAGCGTTCAATCTCGTCCTGCACATGGAAAGGGAAAGGTCGTTGAGCGAGAGCGTGGTGATTCGCGTGGGCGGGGAGCCGGAAGACCCCCTGGTGTTGGTGCTGGATGGCTCCCATGCCCGCCTTTCCGACCTGGAGATCGACTTCGACCTCGACCGGGACGGGGTCCCGGACAGGGTGCCCCTCCCCGCTCCCGGAAGCGGCTTCCTGGTACTGGACAAGAATGGCGACGGACGGATAAACGACAGTGGGGAGCTCTTCGGCCCTGAAAGCGGCGACGGTTTTGCAGAACTGTCCCTTCACGATTATGACGGCAACGGCTGGATAGACGAGGCGGATCCCGTTTTCCAGGACCTGCGAGTTTGGGTTTTCGAGGGAGGCGAAGGCCGGCTTTACACCCTCTCGGAGCTGAAAGTGGGAGCGCTTTACCTGGGAAGGTTGGACACCCCGTTCACCCTGTCCACGGCGGAGGGCGACAGGGGAAGGATAGGCTCCACCTCCTTCTGGTTGGGGGAGGACGGGAAGGTAGGCGTCGTGCAGCACCTGGACTTCTTTATCTGACGAGATGTCCTTCCTCCGCCGGCAGGTACATCCCGGAACAATCGTTCCCGCCTGCTGAAGCTGTCTAAGGGGTGCGTTCACGCCGCATCGGTTGCTTTCTGGGCGGAAGCCACCGTTTCCCGCGGTTTAAGGCGATATCGGGCGTTGCCCCGAGGCCTCCTCCCCAGCGCCCGTTATCTCCCGGGAGTAAATGGGTATCATTCCCATCTTCCCAATCCATATCCTTATCTTCTGCCCAAGGAGTTTCCTCTGTCGTCCGAGAGGCTGGTTGCCCATCTTGGAAACAGCCGTTTCCCACCGGGATACGGTGCTTTTACACGCGTGGAATGTATCGGGTGAACAATGCATTATTACCACTATTTACCATCAGGGATCGGTCGCCAATATTCGTCCCGGAACATGCCCGGGTTTTTCGAGTCCTCGGCTTCACCTTTTTCCAGTATGTGCCATTCTCTTCCCCGCTTCCTTTCAGCCCTCGGGAGCATTCCCCGTATACATTGAAAGGCATGTCCTGTTCGTTTTGACTGACCTTTTCTCAATCATTCGAGGAGTGCCGGGTTTAGCGAAGCGGGAGTGGGCCAAGGAGTGGCTTTGTCCCGCTGGTCGGGGGCTGGTTTCCGCGCCTGGCCAGACGGTATGCGCTTACCGGGCATGGGCTGAATCCTTGCGGACGCGGAGGCCGCGAACCGATTGGAGGAACCTCCGTCGCCACGCCCCCAGTGCGGCTGGCTCCACCGGGTAGAGTTCTCTCCAGGTTGGCGGCAAGCTCATGCCATGTTGTAATTTTTGGTTGACGGCGCTGCTCGGGAGGGGTTAACCGGTCGTCTTTCCGGGACGTGGGCATCCCGCGGGGATATCGAGGAGGGGAGTGCCATGGGCTTTTTCCAGAGAAAGAACGCGGTGGTGACGGGGGCGGGCTCGGGGATAGGCAGGGCCCTCGCCATCAGGCTGGCAGAAGCCGGTTGCAACGTGGCGGTGACGGATATCAGGGAGGAGAGGCTGCCCGCCGTTGTGGAAGAGCTGGAAAAAAGAGGAATAAGATGCCAGGGTTACAGGGTTGACCATTCCCGCTGGGAGGAAGTGAGGGATTTCGCCCGGTGTTACCGGGAGGATTGGGGGGACCCGGACATCCTCTGTTGCAACGCGGGAGTGGGGCTCGGGGCTCGTTTCCTGGAAACCAAGCTGGAGGACTGGGAATGGTTGCTGGGGGTCAACCTCTGGGGCGTCATCTACACGCTGCACGCCTTCGTCCCCGGAATGGTGGAGAGAAGGAGCGGATCTATACTAATAACCGCCAGTGACGCCGGCCTGGTGGCCATACCGGGCATGGCGGCCTACCAGACCAGCAAGTTCGGAGTTGTGGGGCTGGGGGAAACCCTCCGCATGGAGCTGTACGAGCACGGCGTCAAGGTCTCCCTTCTATGCCCGGGTTTCATAAACACCAACATCATAAGGGATGGAAGGATCTACCTTTACAATTCCTCGGGGAAGAGCTCCAGGGAGGAGGTGGAGAGGTTCTACGCCACCAGGGGCGTGGACCCCTCGGTGGTGGCGGAGGCGGGACTTCGGGCGCTGGAGAAAGACCGGGGTATCGTGCTGGTCCCCTGGGCCCATTCCGGACCCCAGTACCTGCTCAAGAGGATCTCGCCGGAGCTTTATTTCCGGCTCTTCCGGTTCCTCTGGAGAAAGGGGATCATCCACCGCGTTTTCGGGGCGAGGCCCTGACCGCCCTGCCGTAATCGCCGGGCGTTCGGGCGCCCGGAAACCGAGGCGCGGCGCCCGCGACGTGCAACTCGGGTTTTCCGGTGGTAAGACGAGCAGTACGCGACGGGACGGATTGACGCAGGTTTTCCCGGTAAAGAAAAGAGGTGGCCCGAGAGGCCGAGGAGGATGAGGAGCCATGATGGACCTTCGGGGCAAGAACGTGGTGGTGACCGGGGGATCTTACGGCATCGGAAAGGAGATCGCCAGAAGTTTCCTCGCCGAGGGAGCCAACGTGTTCGTGGTGGCCCGAGGCGAGGACGGGCTCCGGGCGTGCGAGGAGGAGCTGCGGGCCGAGTTCCCAGCAGGGCGGATAAAGGGTTACCGTGCCGACGTGGGGAACAGCGAAGAGATCGCCGCGACCATGGACGAGATAGCGGAAGGGGAAGGTGGCATACAGGTACTGGTGAACAACGCGGGAATAGTGATCCCTGGCTATTTCCAGGAGCTGCCGGTGGACGCCTTCGAGAAGGTGGTGCGCACCAACTACCTCGGAGCGGTTTACGCCACCAAGGCCGCCCTGCCCCACCTGCTCGAGAACCGGGAAAGCGCCGTGGCCTTCACCTCGTCGCCGGCGGGCATAAAGGGCCTGTTCGGGTACTCCACCTATTCTCCCACCAAGGCAGCGTTGATCGCCCTCGCCGAGGTCATCCGCGCCGAGCTGAGGGACAAGGGCGTGAGGGTTTGCGTGCTATGTCCGCCGGATACCGATACCCCAGGTTTCCGGGAAGAGGCCAAGGTAAGGCCCA
This sequence comes from Candidatus Geothermincolales bacterium, assembly GCA_037478635.1. Taxonomy (GTDB): domain Bacteria; phylum Actinomycetota; class Geothermincolia; order Geothermincolales; family RBG-13-55-18; genus JACVJK01. The sequence goes on from JBBFMI010000035.1 coordinate 6,715, forward strand.
GGGAGACCGAGGCCATCGCGGGGTCCTCTCCGCCTCGCTCTCCCCGGGAGGTCGCGGAGTGTTTCATGAGGGGTTTCAAGAAGGGCCGGTTCCTGATTTTGTGCGATCTCAACAGCCGGCTGCTATACCGCCTGAACGGGCTGTCACCGCGGCTGGTGGACCTGATATTGGACAGGATGGCTTCCAAGGGCAAGAGGACCTGAAGAGGGCCGAGGGCCTGGCGCTGCCCGATGCCCGCGGGAGGCGATATTCTGCCGGCACGGGAGGGCTCAGGGGATGGAGCCCACCGCGTCGTGACCGCCGTCCCTTCCCCGGAAGTCGAAGTAACTCGCCCTCTCGCAAAGGATGAGGACGCCTCCGTCGGTTTTGACCTCGATGGAGAACTGGTAGCTCCCGCCTATGCGGTCGTTGACCATGAGGGTGGTCCGGGACTTGGGAGGCAGGACCACCGGCTTATCCTCGATGGGGCCTGTTTCCTGGGTTATGTAACGGATGCGCGCGGTGGCCTGTCCAGCCCCGGGGTTCTGCAGGCAGAGCCACACGTGGAAGCCCGGGCCGGTGTAGCCCTCGGCGAACCGCCACGTGTTGGAGAGGCGAGGGGAGCCGGTGACGCAATGCCCCCCGTCCCATCTCGCCCCCGCGTAGCGGTAGCGGAAGTACATGGGCCTTTCCGCCAGGAAGGGCCTGTCCGAACTGAGCCGGACGGATACGTCCCGTTCCGGTCCCACCGCGTCGGCCACGAAGACGGTGTGTCTCGACCGGGCCGGCACCTGGTAGAAGGTCCTCACCGGCCCGCCCCGGTCGAGCTGGTATTCTGCCGCCACGACGATGGCGGTGTCGCCCGGATTCTGGAGGCAAAGCCATTCCTCGAAACCGTCCCTGGTGCATCCCTCGGCGAAGAAGTACTCCCGGGAGAGGGCTACGGCGCCCATGACGCAGTGCCCGCCGTCGGCGTTCAGCCCACCCCTCCCCTGGTAAAGGAAGTACATGGGCCTTTCCACCACCACCGGCTGGTCGGAGTCGATGGACAGGGAGAACTGGTAACCCTTTCCCCCGAGGAGGTCGTTGGCCTTGAAGGTCACCCTGCTCTTGGGCGGAACCTTGAAGGAGGGACCGGAGAACGATTTCTCCCCCTCTTCCTGGGTCTGGAAGCGGAGGGTTAGGCGGGCTTCTTTCCCCTCCGGGTTCAGGACGCATATGTACGTCTCGAATCCTGGCCCGGAGTATCCTTCCGCGAAAAACCATGTCCTGGAAGGTTCTGGCACCGCCGTTACGCAGTGCCCGCCGGTGATGGACCCCCGGTAGGTGAAGTACACCGGCCTTTCCACCACCAGGGGCTGGTCCGACTGGATGAAGGCCGCTACCTCGAGCCCGGGGCCGACCTCCCGGTTGACGTCCACGGTCATCCTCCGCATCCCCTCCACGCGGTAGCGGCGGCTGATCACCTTGCCCCCGGCCACGAAAGAGATCTCCACGTTGGCCGGTTGCCTTTGGAGGTTTCCCAGGCAGACGAACTCCTGGAAACCCTCTCCCGTGTACCCTTCCGCCAGGAAGTACCGATAGGAGGCCCCTCCCTGGGAGGGGGTTTCCGGTATCCTCTCGAAGGACGCCACAACCTCGTGGTCTTCAGTTACTCTTTCGATGACGTAAAGGGATGTGGGAGATACGGGGCGGCCGTTGTCGACCAGGGAGGCCAGCCGGTACCCCTCCAGCGCCTCTATCCTTATCTCCGCGCGTTCCCCGTGGTAGACCACCTGGCTCTCCGGCGTCACCTTACCCCCGGGTGTATTGGCCAGCGCCTTCACGGTGTGCTGGATGCGGGCGAAGTGGAATTCCACCAGGTGGTCCTCGTTCACGGGCTGAATCAGGTAGGTGGAGGCCGGGCCTTTCGCCACCCCGTTGTCCACGATCTTCTCCAGGTAGTATCCCTCCGCGGGACGGGCCTCGATCCTGGCCATGCCTCCCCCGGGAACCTGCTGGATTTCCGGCGAGACGGAGCCCATGCCTCGAGTCACCGTTGCCCTTACCGTGAATGTCTTGGGAAGTTCTTCCAGTGAATCCGCGGCGTTCACCCTCCCGTGTCCGTAGTATTCGTCCCATCCCGGCGTGCCGAGGTCCTCGGCTCCCCGGTAAAGGGCTGATTCCCATTCCCCCGGGGAAAGATCGGGGCGGGCGGAGACCAGCAGGGCGCCGACCCCGGCGGCGGTGGGACAGGCCATGGAGGTCCCGCTCATCGAGGAGTATCCGGCGCTGTACCCCATCGAGTTCAACAGGCAGGGATAGGTGGGCATGGTGGAGAGCACCGACACGCCCGGGGCGCACAGGTCGACGCTCTCGTTGTGGGTGGAGAAAGTCGCCACCTGGTCCAGGTTGTCGGTGGCCCCCACGCCGATCACCCCCTCGTAGGCGGCGGGGTAGTTGAGGGTACGGTCGCCGGTGTTCCCGGCGGCGGCGAAGAGGAGGATTCCCCGGGACCGGGCATAGGCCACCGCGTCGGCGATGGCCTGGCTGGTCGATGTACCGCCGAAGCTCATGCTGATGATCCTGGCCCCGTTGTCGGCGGCGTAGTATATGGCCCTGGCGATGGCGGATGTGGTGAAGAAGCCGTTGGAGTTGCCGGCCCGGAGGACCATGAGGCGGGCGCCCGGGCAGACCCCGGCGACGCCGGTGCCGTTGCCGGTCGCAGCGCCGACTATGCCGGCACAGTGGGTGCCGTGGCCGTTATCGTCCCTGGGAACCGGGTTCTCGTTGGTGTTGAAGAACAGGTCGTAGTACGGGCGAGCGGCCCAGTTAGTCCCCGAGAGAAGGTATTCCGACCCGTCGGCGAAGGCGTTGGGGGAGTCCAGCACGTAGAAATAGTCGAAGAGAGACATTTGCTCGGTGCTGACCACCACGTAGAGGGCGAGGCCGTCGGAGGCGTGAACCGAGGAGGAAAGCCTCCCGTAAAACCAGGCGGCCGAGGGGTAGGCGGGGATCTTGTCGGCGGCGACGGACCAGTAGCCCAGGTCGGGGCCGTCCAAAGAGGTCCTGACCGATACCTTGACCGGCTGGCTGGGATTTCCCTGGCGCGAGAGGGCGACCCCCACGTGGGTGAGGAGAAAGCCCGTCCCCCGCAGGGACTGGGCCACCGCCCGGTTCAGGCCGTTCCCGAGCTCCACCTTTCCGGTGTATTTCAACTGGGAGATGCCGGCGAAGTTGTAACCCCTGTGATCGTCCACGTAACCGTTGCCGTCGTCGTCCAGGAGGTTGCTGGGGATCTCCCTCGGATTGGTCCAGATCTTCTGCCCGAGGTCGGGATGGCCCAGGTCGGCCCCCGTGTCGATGACGGCCACCACCGGAGCTTGGGTGGACCCGTCTTCCCCATCCCAGGCCTCGGGGGCGTCGATATCCGCGTCCGGCTTGCCCGCCCTGCCGTCCACCGCCTGGCCCGTGTTCTCCAGGTGCCACTGGTCGGGGTAGAGCGGGTCGTCGGGGCGGTACAGCGCGTGGTACAGGGATTCGGTCTCGGCGTATTCCACCGCCGGCGAGGACCGGATCCTGTCAAGTGCCGGCTCGGGGTCTTCGCCCGCCCTCAGGCGGACCAGGTAAGGGCCAAGGGGCGCAGCGGGGCGGAGGTTCTCCTCCAGGGCCTCCGTCTCCGGCTGGTACAGGGCGGCTGCCATGGAGAGGAGGTCGGCCCCCGACTTGAACTTCACGATGAGCCGGGATCCGCTGACGAGGTCGGCCCAGGGAAGCCCCTCTGACCCGGGCGTCTCGCTTTCGCCCGGAGCAACCCGGGGTCGGGATGGGCCGGGAGCCGCCTGTGCCGCCAGGCTAATAGGGCTAATAGGCATGAGGGAGAGGGTCAATAGGAAAGTGAAAAGGATCGCGAGGAAGACCAGGGCGCGACCTCTCCCGGAAATTCCTTTCCAAGTCAGGTGATCTGCACCACCGTTACCCGCCGGCCGAGACAACCGAAAGTTCCTCATGCCCTTAGCTTACACCTCCAGGGTATGTAATTCTTTGATCGGTACCCCCTTCGGCGATCGGGTCACCTCGTGGGCGTTTTCGATTCCCGGAAACCCGGCGTCGGTCCAGATCCTCTTATGCTCATGGGCTCACAAGTATGATCGGCTCCCCCTTCAGCTACCGGATCCCCTCAAGGGACGGTTTTCGGGCCCTGGAAGTCTGGTATTGGGTTTTCTTCCCGGAGGTGGCATGCGGTCGGTGGTGGAGTCTGGACCTGACCGGGCAGGGCCATGGATACCCGAATAAATCGAATTAATATTGCCTTTATATTTGTTTTCCTTGTATAATCAAGTCGCTCGTGAGGGGACGGCTTCGGAGTCAAAGGGGGGAAAGATGAAAGGAAAAGCAATCTTGGCGGTGGGCCTCTGCGTTTTTCTTCTACTCGCGCTCCTTCCGGGATGCTACCAGCCGGGAGGCCCGGTGCCGGAAGGCGCCCACCCCGGCGTGCCCCGGTCCTACACCCAGGAGGACGTGGACCGGGTGGTGACCGTGGAACTCCAGAAGATCTACAGCCCCGCGCCCAGGACCAACGGCGAACCTCCACCGGAGTGCGATTACATACAGTTCCTCAGGTTCCGGCCCTCTGACGGGAGTACCCTCGACCCGTCTGATCCGAGCAGGACTAATACCGCAAGCACCGACGCCATGCTGGTCATGCTCCCCGGGCTGGTGGAGGGAGCCAACGGGTTCGAGTACCTGGGCCGTCAGCTGGTCTACATGGCCAAGAACAGGGGAGTCAACCTCGAAGTGTGGGCCATCGACCGAAGGCCCAACAACCTGGAGGACCTCTACGCCGCGAACTACGTGGAGGAGAAAGTAAAGGCTGGCGAGATGGACCAGGCACAGGCAGTCCGCACCCTGATCGACTACTACTACCTGGGAAAGGAACTCAACGGAAGAAGGTTCTCGGGCTGGCTCAAGGACCCGCAGGTTCCCTTCCTCTCCGAGTTCGGCCTCCAGCTGGCCACCGAGGACGTGTTCGCCGTGATCCAGCACATGGTTCCTGACCGGGAGACCCGCAAGCGAAAGGTCTTCGTGGGCGGACATTCCATGGGAGGCATCATGACCTCCATGTTCGCCGGCTGGGACCTGGACGGGGATCCCGCCACCACCGAGGACGCGGGGTACAACAACTGCGCCGGGTTGTTCGGGCTGGACACGGTGGTCACCCCCATGCCCGAGATAGTGCGGCCCTTCCTGGAGCTGCTCCCCAAGTTCATGTACGACCAGCTGGCCAACATGACCGAGGCCACCTACGCCGAGTACGTCAAGCAGCTGCGCACCGACCCCAACTCCAACCGCATCCTCCCCATGCCTATGATCAACGCGGAGGCCATGTCGCTGCTGGAAGCCCTGGGTGGCCTGGCCTACTTCTTCCCAGGAATGGAGTGACAGGCGGAGCGTTTGCGGGGCAGTGAGTAATCCGGGGAGGTTTCCCATGCGCTGGAAGATGAGGGTATCCTCGAGAAGGGCACATTCGATGGTGGCCTGTTCCAAAGGAGTG
>JBBFMI010000036.1:0-11799 GCA_037478635.1 Candidatus Geothermincolales bacterium
CCTCGAAAGACCGACTGAGCCGGTGCCCCCGGCGGTATCGCCATCCCCCGTTTAACCGACTGTCCAAATAGCTATCGAAAAGGAGGGCCCGTGTCAAGTTGGCCAGGGTATTCCAGGTCTTGTCATTTGCAGCGATCGGGACGGGGGAGGTAGCGGGGATACGGGAGGTGGGCCGATCTCGCTGGCGTGGAGCGGTGCCCTCCTGTCGCTGGCGCGGCATGAGGCCTCGTTCCGAGGCCTCGTTCTGGATGGTTGACGCCGCTGACCTTTCGCCAATCCATGGGGCGGAAGGACCGTGCCCGCTGGACGGCGGGGTTAGGGGCGATGACCGTTCCGAGACGCCTCGATGGTATGGGCGTACGAACTGAGGAGCGTTTTGGGGCGGTTTCCGCATCCGCCCTGCTCCCGAGGGGGTTCGAGGCCTCCGGGAGAAGGGATCCGCCGCCACTGGCGTGTCCGTGCCGCGCGAGCCGGGTTTTGCCCGAGACCTTGCCTTGGCTATTCCCGCACGGGGCCCGGCACGAGCGACGATATCCGGGAGTACTGGACCATGGCGGACGCCACTTCCGCCACGCGCCTGGCCGACTGGTATACGGGTATCCCGTGCTCCACCAGGTTTCTCACGGTGGAACTCGCCGGGGGGAGGAAAGAGAGCACGAGAAGCGGTTTGCCCGTGGAGCGGGGGATCTCCGCCAGGGATCGGGCGAAATCGACGAAACCCCTTTCCAGGACGTCTTCAACTTCCCTCACCGCGGGGATCCTCGCCTTTATGTTGTGCATGAAGTCCGAGGGCGCGAAAAGCCCGTACAGCGCGGCTCCGTCGACCTCCTCCGAGGAAAGGACCGTTTCCAGTATCCGGAGGAAGAGGTTCTGGTCCGTCTCGAAGGTCAGGTCCACCGGGTTTCCGCAATAGGAAAGGGGCCTGGTCATGGCCTTCAGCTTTTCGGCAAGGCCCCGAGAGAACAGGGGGACTTCGAGGCCGATCTTTTCCAGGTGGTAGCAGAGGGCCGAGCCGGGACCTCCCGAGTTGGTCACCACGGCGAAGCGGGAGCCCCGGGGAAGGGGCTGCAGGGACAGGGCGAGCAGGGCGTCGGCCATCTCGTCCATGTCGCTGACCCTTATCACCGCGGATTGGGACAGTAGGCCGTCGTATAGCTCGTCCGGGCCGCACAGGGCTCCCGTGTGGGAGAGGGAAGCCCTGGCCCCTGCCGCGGTGCCGCCCACGTAAAAGGCGACCACCGGCTTTCTCGCCGCCACTCTCCTCGCCGCCCGCACGAATTCCCTCGGCCTCCTCACCGTTTCCAGGTAGATCCCCACCGCCTTCACCCCTTCCACCTCCGCCAGGTAGTCGAGGCAGTCCACCACGTCGATGTCGGCCTCGTTGCCCACGCTGATGGTGGTGTGGACCCTTAGGCCCTTTTCCTCCAGGAAGGGGTATACCATGGCGCTATAGGCCCCTGACTGGGATATCAGGGCCACCTTCCCGTCCATGGGGGGACAGGCGATGGTGGTGGTGTTAAGGCGGGCGGGGGAACTCATGACCCCCACGCAGTTGGGTCCGAGGAAACGTATACCATACTTTTCAGCCACTCCCTTTACCTTTCTTTCCAGTTCCTTTCCCTCCTCGCCCATCTCCTTGAACCCGCCCGAGATGATGATCGCCCGGCGTATGCCGGCCCGGCCGATCTCCTCCAGGATCTCCGGCACGGCGTGGGGAGGGGTCACCACCTGGGCCAGGTCGACCTTTTCCGGTATCTCTTCCGCCGATGGCCAGGCCCGGAGCCCGAGGACCTCCCTTTCTTTCCTGTGCACGGGGAAAACCTTTCCCCGGAAGCCGGTCTCGAGGATGTTTATCAGCTGCATGCTCCCCATCTTGGAGGGATTGTTGGAAGCCCCGTAGATGGCGATGGAACCCGGGTTTAGGATCTCGCGCAGTGGGTTCATGGCTCCCTCCCCGAAAGGCCTCTCACACCCTGGGTTATCCGTTATGACGCGAAGCAGGTCCGGCTTTGGCGAAGTTTCCTCCCCGGATCGAGGTCGTCCCCCGCGGCGCTCCGTTCAGTCAGTAGGCCGGACCTGGACGGATCTCGGGCCCGGTTCGGTCCACGGGCGGGGGGCAACCCCTGGCGGACCGGCCGTGATGTAACGCATCCCGGGAGCGAATCCGTATCGATTATATCAACGAAGCCGGCATGACCTTGTGGACAAAGGATTCTTGCGGTCGCGGGCTGGTGGCGGGGGCGTGGCGGAGGCGTGACCTGGCGCGAGGGATTCATCCTCCCCGTTCGGATGCCCCAGTGGCCGGTCGTGGCCCCGGGGCCGCTCGGACTTGCCGATGACAAGGGGCCCTTCGCTGGACACTATCCTGAAGTGGGCGACGGACAGCGGATGTCGGTGCCAGGCGGAAGACGACGCGGACGTGGAAATCCTTTCCCGAAAGCGACCTGTCAGGGGCCGGCGTCACTGATCACGGATGACCGCTGTGGGGTGAGCCGGGGTCCCGGCGACGGGCCTCCGGTCAGGATACACGTCCAGCTCAGACCAGGGTCAGTTCGACCTCCAGGGAACCTGCCGGCGATACCTGCCAGCTCGCTTCGCATTCTCCTCCCCGAAGCATCTCGAAGCTGCCCTTAAGCCAGCCCACCACCAGGAGCCGCATGCAGGAGTTGTCTATCCTGAGACGGGCTTTGCCCTCCTCCAGCCGGAGTTCCCGGAGGTTTCCCAGCCCCCTCAAGGCGATCTCGGTCCGGACTTCCTCGAAGGGGAGTTCCAGGGGGAAAGCGGGAAAACCCTGCCTCACGATCCCGCTCTGGGCCTCCACCACCATCTGCGGGATCTCCTCTCCCAGCTCCCATTCCAGGGCATCGAACACCGTGTCCATGAGCCCGGGGCCCAGGACGCTCATCCGGCAGCCGTTGGCCCTGTTGCGGATTATGCCGTTCTCCAGGTCCCAGGTACACATGGAGGAGAGCCGGGACGGGGTGCCGCACTCCTGGCAGCGCTCCAGCTCGACGTCGCCTTCCTTCCTCCGGTAGAGCTGCAAGCGCAGCTTCTCTTTCACCACCTCGGGATACGTGGTCCAGCCGGTGGTGAGTTCGTACACCTCGGGGGCGACTTCCTCGAAGGTGACGGAGTGTTCGCCTCCCACCGAGGAGGCCACCACGCCGGCGAAGGCCCCCGAGGTCTCCAGGATCGAGAAGGGTTTCGTTATGCGTATCTTGCAGTAATCCTCGGGGTCGTTCTCGTAGCGGTAGCCGAGGAACTCGTACTTGCCATAGCCTATGGCGTGACAGATGTCGATCACCCCCTGGGAAAAGGCTGCCATATCTATGGTTTTGTTGCGGATCATCTCCTTGACCTCCTGGGGGGTGAGCGTGTCCATGTAGAGCTGGGTTCCCCGGGCCACTATGTTGATGACCAGGTGGTCGATGGAGTGCCCCAGGAGTCGGCCCAGCTCCCGGAAGAGGGGGTCTACGTTCTCGCATTCCACGAAGGCCATGCGGGCCTGCTCGTTTCCCGCCTGGGTGATGTCCCCGTCGGTGTGCCACCGGTTAAGTTGCGCGAAGGCCAGGGGTATCCCACAACCCTGACAGACTCCCATCTCCAAGACGCTCCTCCTTTCGACGTTCCTGGCGGACTCTCTTAACGGGACTTTCAAGCGCTCGCTTTTATATCGGCATTCCCCGGGCTTTGTTTACCCTTGAAAGGGGTGAGGACGATAGCCCAGCGTGGACCTGGATCATGCGATGCGGGATTCCTGCCCTTTTAAAATATTCATGATTGGCCATTCGGTCGTCGTGTGTTGTGGAAAGGATTGGATTAGAGGGTGAAGCGGAGGATCCCCGTGAGTAAGGCAAGCGCGGACCCAGGATGAGTAATCTCGCAAAAAGGAGGGATCATGAAGCAGGACGAGGAGAGGATAAGGGAAGAGATAAGGAAAAGATACGGCAAGATAGCAGCTTCTGGAGGTTCCTGCTGCGGACAGGCTTCCTCCTGTTGCGGGACTCCCTCCCCTTCGACCGGCATGGGCTATGACCCAGAAGACCTCGAGAGGGCACCGGTCGGTTCAGACCTCGGCCTGGGGTGCGGCAATCCCCTGGCCCTGGCCTCTCTCGAGGAGGGGGACGTGGTGGTCGACCTGGGGTCCGGCGCCGGGTTGGACTGCTTCCTGGCAGCGGAAAAGGTGGGCGAAAAGGGGCTCGTGATAGGGGTCGACATGACCCCGGAGATGGTCTCCCGGGCCCGAAAACTCGCAGAGGGGAGAGGGTACAAGAACGTGGAGTTCCGGTTGGGGGAGATAGAGAACCTCCCCGTGGCCGATGGCGTCGCCGACGTGGTCATCTCCAACTGCGTGATAAACCTTTCTCCCAGGAAACAGCGGGTGTTCGAAGAGGCGTACCGGGTCCTCAAGCCAGGCGGCAGGCTCCACGTGTCCGACGTGGTCCTCTACCGGGAGCTTCCCCCCGAGCTCAGGGACGACATGGACCTCTATGCCGGGTGCATAGCCGGGGCCTCCCTGCTGGAGGATTACCTGGGGATGGTGAAGAAAGCCGGTTTCGTGGAAGTCCGGGTGTTGGAGGAAAAGCCGATCCCCTGGGACCTTTCCTCTCCCGACGCCCCATGTTGCGGGGAGGGCATAGACCAGGGATCGGCCGGGGCGGTGAAGCGGTTGGCGACGAGCGTGACCATCACCGCGAGGAAGCCGGAGTGAAGCGGGCTGGAAACGGGACCCGTTGCCCTGTGCCGGGCAGAGCGGGGAGTTCGCGATCCCTGAAGGGGGCCAAGGGGTCCGGGAGCGACCGGGCCTGGAGGGTGGCCGGGTGCCTCCAAGCCGCAGGGAGGCGCCCACCCGGAAGCGGGGGGATGAACTTCACGGAGCGGGAGCCGCCAGGTCTGACCCCTTCGCAAGACCCTGCAGGAGACATGTCTCGTCCTTTGGCGCATCGGCCTGAGCTTGGCCCATGAAAGACGAGCGTTCCCACCTTGGGGCGGCTTGCCGATCGCCGGTGGAACGGAGATATGGGAACGCTTACCGGCCGGGCGTTCTGCCTGGTGGAGATGAGCGGATTCGAACCGCCGACCTCCTGCTTGCAAGGCAGGCGCTCTCCCACTGAGCTACATCCCCTCTGAAATGGTGGTTTTCCCCGGATCAAGTGTGGACCGGGGCTTGAACCCCATGGGATCCGGTGGGACACCACATTGGAATTATAACCTAAAACCCCCCTGCTCGGTTCCGGGGGTTCTATACCCCGGGGACATCGAGCCGGGAGAGGAGACCATAGAGGGGACCCGGGTTGACTCGGGGTCGGGCAGATCATCTGCCCAGCTCAAAGCGTCTTTTTAGTGGATGGTATACTTTTTGCGGGTAGTCCGCCTGCTCATGGCGCTCGGCCGGTTCGGGTTCGAGAGGACCGATGGGGCACGTGGATGGATAGTGAAGGGGGTGCGGCACATGAAAGCTTTCGTCCTGATCAAGGTGGAGCCGGGCAAGGTGAAGGAGGTGCTGGACGGGCTCCAGGGCATAAGCCAGGTGAAGGAGGCCTATTGCATCACTGGACCAGACGATATCATCGCGGTCCTGGAGGCGCCGGATGCCAAGAGCATCTCGGACGTGGTAATAGTGGGCCTCCACGATATAGAGGGCGTGAGGGGCACCGACACCCGCATGGTGGTCGACCTCCCCTGAGCCTGGCCCAGTGTGGGATGTAGCGGCGGTAAACCGGCGGGCCAGGCGGGGTATCCGCGGGCGGGGACGTGGACTTGTGGGGAAGGGCTCCTGGAGGTGGAGGTCGCCTGGAAGGGGTCAAGACGTGGATAGACCGGAGAAGGGCCCATCGAGCAGCGGTAGGAGAAGAAAAGCTACGGGTTCACGAGCCCGCCGGGTCGTATCGGCTGGCAGGAGGTCCGGCCTGCTCGGGCTTTTAAGCCAGGCTCGGGGAAAGGGGGGGAGCAGGGCTCGGGAGCCCTTTTTTCGGGCTCCGGATACCGAGCCTGACCTTGGGAGGAAGGGCGAATCGGCCCGGGGCGGCCCGAGGGGGACGGCCGGCGCGGGCCAGATCGGGAGGGTGGTTTCCCAGAACGAGCGGCGTGCCCTCCGGAAGCTATCGTCCGAGGCCGAGGGAAGAAGGGGGCGAAGCGATGCCTTAGCGGGCGTCGGTTTTGAGGGGAGGGTCAGGAGCGGGGGCGCAGTAAGGCTACGGATAAGCGCCAGGCGGAAGACCTGGAGGTTCACCCGCCGCTTCTACGTTCTCGTGGGATTGACCCTGGCCCTGATCCTCTTCTTCGTCCTGCGGGCCACGATAGGTGGCAACCCCTCCGACGTGACGCAGAACAAAGAGGCCCCCGCGACCCTCACCACCGCGGATCTCAACTCCCTGAAAGTGAACGAGATGGGGGCGGTCATGGTGCTCCGGTACGGGAGGATCGGGGAGGAAGGAAGGGAATCCCGCTCCCCGGAGAATCTCCGCCGGGACCTGCAGGTCCTCTACCAGCAGGGATATCGCTGCGTTTCCATCTCCGAGCTCGTGTCGGGCGAGATCCGGACGGCGCCTGGGTGCACGCCGGTGGTGATCTCCTTCTGGGGATCAGACCCGGGGCAGGTCCGGTTCCTGGAAGAGGGCGGTACCCCGGAACTGGATCCCAGGTGCGCCCTGGGGGTCCTGGAGGATTTCGGCAGGGAACACCCCGATTTCGGCGCCACTGCCGCTTTCTTCCTCGGGAAACAGCTCTTCGGCCAGGAGGAGTTCAGAAGGGAAAAGCTCTCCCTGCTCGAGAAGAGGGGATACGAGCTGGGGATCGCCGTGGAGGGCGAAGCGTCCAGGTCAAAAGATCCCCGGGAGGCGCTGGACGCCGTCGCCGACGCCGTCTCCGCCGTGAGGCGCTACCTTCCGGATTTCCGGCCGAGATATGCCCTTTTACCGCAAGAATGGAGGGATATGGCGGGGGAGATCGGATCCGGGGTGCCCCTGGACGGCGAGACGCTCGTCCTCGAGGCCATATTCTATGATGGGGGAAGGCCGCTCGCCTCGCCTTTCGACGGGGCCTTCGACCCCTACCAGCTGGAAACGGTGAAAGTAGTGGACCCCTCCATGGACGCGGGGGGTCTATATCACTGGTTGAGGTATTTCTCCGAGAACCCGGAGAGGAAGTACGTGAGCGATGGAGACCCTTCCACGGTTACCGTTCCCCGGCACATGGTGTTCAGGGTGGACGCCGGGAAGGCGAGCGGGCGGAGGGTGAGGAATTATTGAGGCCACAACTTCGGACACCGGTCGTCATGCATCGGTATGACAAAGACGGCTTGGTGACGGCGCGGGTAAAGACGGGTGAGCCCGAAAAGGCCTGAAAGGTATACCGACAAGGTGTGCGGCCTATGTACGGGAGGATAGAGAGGAAGCCAATATTCATCAGGAGCCGATGGCGGAGGCTCCTGGTCCCCCGGGGCAAGGTGACCGGGGCAAGGCTAAGGAGGAGAAGGCCGGGGAGGTACAATCCTACCTATTACGCATTCTGGGCGATCACTGGAGTGGGAGGCCTGGCCATCATCGTCGTCCTCTTCATCCTGCTGCTGCGTTCCCCCTTGATAAGGGAGTTCTTCCCCGGCGAGGGTTCCGTGGTGAGGGGGAATCCCCTTCCGGTCATGGTATGCCTGCGTAAGGGAGCGGACCCTGCCCGCTTCGCCATAAGGGTGGACGGGGAAGAGGTTGACACGGCTGTGGACACCGAGAGGAATGCCTTGACCGCCGACCTGCGTCTTCCCGATGGAGAGCACGTGCTGGAGCTCTGGGAGGGGGAAAAGCGATTGAAGAGCGTAAGGTTCATCCTGGACAACCAACCGCCCGAGCTGGTGGTGGAGGGAAGGGAAGTGAGGGAAGACGGCATCTCGTTGGTCCAGGGCAGGTTGAAGGGCGCCAAGACTGCCTGGTTGAGGGAGAAGCCGCTCAGATTGGATAAAGACGGCTTTTTCCAGGTCGAGATAGACAGGGAAAGGGAGCTCTCCGTGGCGGTGAAAGCCGTGGACGAGGCGGGAAACGAGGCCGAATACTGGATCGACGCGCTTCCTCCCCCCAAGGTCAAGGGTATCCACCTCTCCATCTGGACGGCATCCAGCATGGAAAGGATTAAGGGCGTGCTGAACCTGGTGGACAAGACGGAGTTGAACGCCGTCCAGCTGGACATCAAGGACGAGACGGGATCCGTGGGTTATCCCACCGGGGTGAGTTTGGCCAGGGAGGTGGGGAGTTACCGCGAGGGCGAGGGCATGGAAGTGGAGAAGGTACTCGATAAATGCTGGTACCACGGTGTCTACACCATCGGCAGGGTGGTGTGTTTCAAGGACCCCATCCTGGCCAGAAAAAGGCCGGACCTGGCCGTGAGAACGCCCCAGGGAGGGTTGTGGGGAGGCGGGTTGTGGTTGGACCCGTACAATCGCGAGGTCTGGGATTACATCCTCGACCTCTGCATAGAAGCCGTTAAAAAGGGGTTCCGGGAGATCCAGCTGGACTACGTGAGATTCCCGTCCGACGGGGACGTGTCGACCTGCGTGTACCCCTCCCGGGATGGGCGCTCCCAGGCGGAGGTGATAACCGACTTCGTCCGCTATATCAGGGATGGGGTGAAGCCGTACGGGGTGGTCCTCTCCGCCGACGTCTTCGGGCTCATCGCCTCGGAGCACGGGGAGATGGGGATCGGCCAGGACCTGGCAAGGATCGCCGGTTACGTGGACTACCTCTGCCCCATGGTCTACCCGTCCCATTATGGGCCGTGGGAATACGGGCTCAAGAACCCGGAGGCCAGTCCTTACCAGACGGTGCTGGAGAGCCTCAAGGATTTCAAGAAGAAACTCGAGGGGACCGGGTGCCGGTTGAGGCCCTGGCTCCAGGACTTCACCATGAAGGTGCATTACGGGGCGGAACAGGTCCGGGCACAGATAAAGGCCTGCTACGATCTGGGCATCGAGGAATGGCTCCTCTGGAACCCCAACTCCGAATATACCACGTCGGCGCTGGCGCCGGAGTAGCCCGAGGGTGGCCGGGAGGTTGAACGGGGCCAGGCGCCCGCGAGTGTTTTTCACGCCGGCGATTCTTCAAGGGGATGGTTGTACGGAGTCCGGGCCTGTAACCCTTTCCCGTGGAGAGTTCGAAAAAGCGAGTGGATAAAAGGCCGAGATCACTCGCAGGCCCGCAGGCCCATATTCAGCTCTCGGCCCGCCCTCGGTTTCTGTTCCTGGCCAATACCTTCCAACGGTCTATCAGGACCACCGGCAGTATCACGCAGGAGGTGACCAGCCCCCATCCCGGCATCCCTATCGACGCCGTGCCGAAGACGCTTTTCAGCGGGGGAAGGAAAAGGACCGAGAACTGCAGGGTGGCGGAGCAGAAAAGGGCGTAGAGCAGGGCCTTGTTGTCGAAGAGCGGTAGTTCGGTGAAGGAGCGAGTAGCCGAGCGGCAGTTGTAGGCGTGAAGGAGCTGACTGAAGACCAGTACCGAGAAGGTGATGGTCTGGAACCTCTCGATCTGTCCGGGGAACATCACGTACTGCGATGCGAAAAAGGCGGTCAATCCTCCCAGCGACAGAATGGCGCCCTGGAGGAAAAGCTTCAATTGCATGCCCAAGGTCAGTATCCCCTCTTGGGGGTCACGGGGGGGCCTGTTCATGATGTCCGGGGCTGCGGTATCAACGCCCAGGGCTAAGGCGGGAAGTCCGTTGGTCATCAGGTTCATCCAGAGGATCTGTATGGGCCGCATGGGAAGACGGGAGGAGACGAGGGTTCCCAGAAAGAGGACTATGACCGAGCTGACATTGCAGGATAAGAGGAAAAAAATGGATTTCTTGATGTTGTCGTATATGATCCTGCCCTCTCTCACGGCGTTCACTATGGAAGCGAAATTATCGTCGGCCAGGACCATGTCCGCCGCCTCCTTGCTGACGTCGGTGCCGGTGATGCCCATGGCGATGCCGATGTCAGCATTTTTCAGGGCCGGCGCGTCGTTCACCCCGTCGCCGGTCATGGCCACCACTTTGCCCTTGGCCTTCCACGCCCTGACGATCTTGACCTTGTCCGCCGGCGAGACCCTGGCGTACACCGCGATTCTCTCGACCCTTTCCTCCAGTTCCTCGTCGGCCATCGCCGCGAGCTCGCTGCCGGTGACCAGCTCCTTGTCCCCGGAAAGGATGGCCAGCTCCCGGGCTATGGCCATGGCGGTGGTCGGGTGGTCACCGGTGATCATCACCACCTCGATGCCGGCCTTCCGGCAGAGTTCCAGTGCCCGGTAGACCTCCGGTCGCGGCGGGTCCATCATGCCGACCATTCCCAGATAGACCAGCCCCTGCTTTTCCTCCTCCTCGAGGCTCGACCCTCCGGCTATCGCCTCAAGGGGCTTGACGGCGAAGGCGAGGGGCCTCAAGGCCTGGAGGGCGAGCTCTTCCGCTTCCTTCAGGAGTCCTTCCGCGGTCCTTTCGTCCATGGGGACGATGCGGTTGCCGTCGAACAGGGATCCGCACCTCTCCAGGATGGCCTCAGGAGCGCCCTTGGATACGAGGATGTATGGTGTATCGACTGGAAGCCTTTGTAAGAGGGTTGGATCGGCCGGGTGGAGGGTGCTCATCATCTTCCTCTCGCTTTCAAAGGGGATTTCTCCCCTGCGGGGCATGGCCTCGCGGATCTCGGCCACAGGAAAACTGAGCTTTTCGGCCGCCTTGAGCAGGGCAACTTCTGTCCCCTCCCCTATGTAACTGCCGTCCTGGAAGCGGGTATCGTTGCAGAGGCAGGCGCTGGAGAGGAGGATCTCAACGGAGTTTCTCAGGCGTCCCTCCATGTCCCTCAGGTCAAGAGGGTTTTTCAGCGGCGCGTGCCCCGGAACTCGTATTTCCCGCAGTTCCATCTCGTTGAGGGTGAGGGTTCCGGTCTTGTCGGTGCAGATGACCTGGGCGCAACCCAAGGTCTCCACCGCCGGGAGCCTCCGTATGAGGGCGTTTTCCCTGGCCATCCTCCTCACGCCGAGGGCGAGGGAGATGGTGACTATGGCGGGAAGCCCCTCCGGGATGGCCGCCACGGCCAGGCTGACCGAGAACAGGAACATCTGGGACCATTCCTGGTGGCGGATGACCCCCAGGCCGAAGATGACCGCACAGGTTCCCAGGCATATCATGGCGATGCGCTTGCCGGTGCTCGCCAGTTCCTGCTGGAGGGGCGTTCTTTCCTCCTCGGCCTCCCCGATCATCTCGGCGATCTGGCCGAGCTGGGATCTCCTACCGGTGGCGGTCACGATGGCCTTTCCTCTCCCGTGGACCACGTGGGTGCCGGCATAGACCATGTTCCGACGGTCCCCGATGGGGGACATGGGATCTTCCAGGGGTTCCGTGTTCTTATCCACGCTCCCGGATTCCCCGGTGAGGGAGGCCTCCTCGGCCTTCAGGGAATGGGATTCCACCAGGCGGGCGTCCGCCGGGACCCGGTCGCCGGCCTCGAGCAGGATGATGTCTCCAGGGACCAGGTCTTTCGAGGGGACCTCCATCACCTTGCCCTCCCTCAGCACTTGGGCCGTGGGGGCGCTCAACTCCTTCAAGGCGAGTATCGCCTTTTCCGCCCGGAATTCCTGGACGAAGCCGAGGATGGCGTTGGCGACCACAATGGCCAATATGACCACGGCGTCCACCAGCTCGTTCAAGAGCAGCCCGGACACCAAGGCCGCCGTGATGAGGACGTAGATCATGAAGTCCTGGAACTGCCTCAGCAGCAGGACGAGGGGATGGGCGGGCCTCTCCTCGCGGAACCTGTTGTGACCGTACCGGCGCAAC
>JBBFMI010000037.1:0-11606 GCA_037478635.1 Candidatus Geothermincolales bacterium
CTCACGTAGGCGTCACCTGAGCCCACGTTCTCGCGGTAGAGCAGGCTTATGGCCTCGGCTATATCCCGATCTTTCCAGGGTTGCTCGAGACGGAGGACATCGCAAGCCTCCTTGAGCCTTCGCAGGTGCCTCTCCAGCCGGAAGGGAGAACCGTCATAAGCCCTAAGGGTCTCGAAGATGCCGTCGCCGTAAAGCACCGCACGGTCCAGGACCGGGATCCTGGCATCCTCTTCTTCCACCACCTCGCCGTTGAGCCATATCCTCGCCAATCTCGTCACCCTTTAGATGCCCTTATGCCTGGACCACGGGGCGGCCGGATGCCCCGAAGGTACCTTCTGTGGTCCACGTGAGGCATTCTTCTTGGGCCTCGGAAGGCCATACGATCTAATGATACAGGTCCTGAGCGGTTATCCAACAGGGAATAATGGCCCGGATTGTGATCCCCATGGCATCGATCTGGATCGCACTTTTTGAGTGAGCGCCTTTAAAGCCCCCGGGCTATTATCAACCAGAGCCCGGCGGCCGGGAGGAAGGCAAGGGAGGCGACAAGTAATACCCTGAGGAAGCGTGGATTACGCCATCCCCTGGACCCTTCCCTGGCGAGCTCCAGGATCTCTTTTCTCGATATCCAGATTACTGCCGCCCATGCCAAGGCCAGAGAACCCATGATTATCTCCTCGTACTTCATGGCTTCATGATCGCACCTTCGCAAGATTCGGGCAACAGCGATGTTATTAAACTTGACAATGTTATATAAGTTTATATAATCCACTGTCGGAGGTGGGAAATGGAAGAGGAATTGAGAGGAAGATGGGTGATCAAGGCCCGGCCTAAAGAGGGGGAGATCTGGACAAAGCTCGTTGCCGAGGACGCCTTCATCGGCGGCGAGGTGGAGGTGGACGAGGTTAAGCTGGACCGCCTTTCCCCCTCGGATCGAGAGCGACTGAAACGACTGGTGGAAGTAAGCGCTTCCCTTTTGGCCCGTCGTTTCGTCCCCCTGTTGGACTGGTGGATGGAAGGGGAGCGCCTTTTCATCGTGAGAGGGAGGCTTCCGGGGATGTGCCTCTGGGAATGGCTGGAATCGGGTCGTTCACCGGATCCATGGCTGGCGCTTTCGCTGGCCCGGGCCGCGAGCGATGCCGTGGCCGAGCTCTACGGGAAGGGTTGCCCTTATCTTGGCGTAAGTCCCCTCCGGGTTCTCGTCACCGAAGGCATGGAGGTTTTTCTGGAGGGGGGAGCCCATGGTTGGCTCCTGGAGGACCTCGAGCCGGAACTGTATGGCCTGGTGGAAGGATATCGGGCTCCCGAGGTCGAGAGGGGCATGGAAGGAGGAAGGCCCGCTGACGTCTATTCCCTGGCCTTGCTGGTCCGGGAATTACTGCCGGAAGATAGTGTCTCCTTTCGCCTTTCCTCCTTCCTGGATTCATGCCTGGACAGGCTGCCGAGCAACCGCCCCACCTCGCCCCGGCTCCTCATGGAGATGCTCTCGGAGGAGATTTCCGGATATTCTCAGGGAGCCACCGATTCCCCTTCCATCCACGAGGTGGAGATGAGCGAACCCCCGGCCGTTGGACGGAGAACCGACGGGCCGACTACCGGATCACGTAAAGGCCTTTTCCCTTCGACTAAAAACCTTTGCGCAAGGATCTTTGCCAGAAATGGCGGAAATGTCTTGACCCTCGGGGAGAAGGGCGGAAAATGGCGGGGCCTTAATGGGCCTTTTCGCGTTGTCCTGTTGATCATGGTAGCCCTTTTCCTAGCGGTCACTGCGGTGGCCTTTTCCCGGCATGACGACAAGGAAAAGAACGTGGATCCGGAATCGGTTGTTGCTGAGCTTTCGAGAGTCACGTTGCCCGACCTGGTGGGCTTGGCTCAGGATGAGGCGGTAAGCCTTCTTGAGGATATGGGGCTGAACGTTCACTTGAGGGAGTCATATTCTTCCCTTTGGTCTGAGGGCACCGTCTGCGCCAGTGACCCATCCGCTGGAGCCGTACTTTCGCCCGGCGACAGAGTGGTCCTCTCGGTGAGCAAGGGATGGTTGCCCGGGACGGGAGAAGAAGAAAGGGAAGCTGCCGGGCCAACTGGCCCTGTGACCGCGAACGACTCCTCTCGGCAAGCGGAGACCTCGGGGGTAGAGGGACCTGGCCAGACGGCTGGTTCCCGGTCCGAGGCGAGAAGCGATGGAGTTGCCCCGGAGCTTTCCGTTCAAAGGCCCGCTCCCGCCTGCTCCTACAACAAGCCTCCCGTGGCCAAGCCCTCGGTGAGCCCCCGGGGAGGTCCTGCCCCCCTTTCGGTAGTCCTCGATGCCTCGTGCTCCTATGACCCCGACGGCAGGATCACCCTTTACCTCTGGGAATGCGGTGACGGGACCGTATTATCCGGGCCCGTGGCGCGCCACGTTTACGACGCGGAAGTCCTTCCCGCCACTTTTTGTGTGGTCCTTAGGGTCAAGGATGACCGGGGAGCCGAATCGAAGGCCAGGGTTTCTATTACCATCCTTTAGCTACTTTCAGGGGTGGTTCGAGGAGATGGCACGCGTAGCCTGTTTGCGGGGAAAGGGGAAAGGTAGGCCGTCGATGACGGGCTTCGCATACACCACGTGCCGTCCTGAGAATCGCAAGGATGAAGGGATGGTCCTGGCCTTGAATCGCAGTAGGTCCCGTACAGTGTTTTTCCTCATCACCCTACCCCTCATTACCCTCCTTATCTCCTTCCACCCGTGGTTCTCCCCGGCCCTTGCGGCCGGGGAGAACCCACCCCTTTTCGATTGGCCCGTCAAGGGGAGGGTGACCATGCCCTTTCGGCCCCCAGCGGGACCGTACTGGCAGGGCGGCCATGCGGGGATCGACATAGAGGCGGCGGTGGGGACCGAGGTAAGGGCCAGTGCCGACGGCAGGGTGTCCTTCGCGGGATTCACCCCGGTGGGCCTCTGCATCTCCCTGGACCATGGAGGAGGTTTCCGCACCACGTACGTGTCTTTGAAAGAAGCTTCGGTCAGGAGGGGAGAGAGGGTCAAGCGGGGCCAGGTCATCGCGAAGAGCGATGGCGCCCAGGACAGGTCTTCGGGCTGCCCTCATCTTCACTTCGGGATGTATCTGGATGGAAAGGCCATAGACCCCCTTCCTTTTCTGTCGGGCCTCGCTCCCGATCCAGGGAAGTGCCTTTTCCTGGGCCCCTGCGATGAGAGCTCGCCCGCGGCAGGGGGTGCCACCCCTGAAAAGGGAGGGGGAAGTATGTCCTCCCCGGTAGATGGGGAGGTTCCCGCGGGCAAAAACCCCTTGAGCAGAAGGTGGGATTTTCTGGTTCGGGGCGCGAAATCGGCCTGGGAAAAAGTCAGTGGGTCGATAGGTGGCTTTTTCAAGGAAAAGCTCTGGGGATTCCTGGTCGCCTCAGGAAGACGGGTCGCTTCCGCCGCAACGGCGCTGTTTTCCAGTCCGTACGCAAGGGGAGCGATAGCGGGGATCCTGGCTGCCCTGGCGGTCTGCGCCGTGGTCATCACGGGAGGCCTCATGTTGGGGATATCCGCGGCGGCCATAGCGGTGGCATGTTCCGCGGGGGCACTGACCTCCCTCGGGTGTTCCCTATACATGGCCGCCTCGCGAGGGGGAGATATGTCGTTCTGGGGTTGTTTCGGTCACGCTCTCGTTTTGGGGCTTTCCGTGGGGTTCTCTACGCTGTTCTTCCAGCACCTGTTGCCCTTTTTCTCCCCCGGTTATTCATCCCTGGGGCTTGCGGGATTCCTGAAGAGCTTCGTCGCATATGGATCCTCGGGCTCATTGATTTACATCTTGGATTCGGCGATGAGGGGTGGCACGGTGGACCTTCGCGTCGCGCTCGTTGTTTTTCTCGTCTCGGGATTGGCAGGTTCGTTGGGCAAGGCGATCCTCCAGGGATTTTCATCCTCCTATCTTCCGGCGATGGCGGGAGGTGGTCTATCCTCGGGCGGTGGATCTGCCGTGATCTCGGTTTCCTGGGCGCTGGGAGGCGGCTTGTCCGAGAAGATCTCCTTTGTCCTCCTTTCCGGGTGCCTCGCTTTTCTTTCGGATTTTTCCATTCGATTGGCCACGGGCACGGTTCCGGGCCCGCTCGAGGCCGCTATCTCCTTCGCCGGTGGATGCGTGGCCGGGTTCCTGGCCGTGACCTTGGGCACGAGGATCTTGAGCAATATCGGCGCACGATTGCGCCTGTTGTCGAGGTTTGCCCGGAGCGATTTTCTGAGAGGACTGGCGTCCAATGGACTTGGCAACGTGACCAGGAAAACAGCGGAGAGGTTGACCGCTGGCGGCATGCGGGACGAAAGAGAAGGCCTTACCTTTCCTTCAATTGATCTTGGGCGTTGATCTGAGCCATGTCAGTCAACGGAGAGGAGGGGATGTTTTTATGAAAGGTAAAGGAGGTAAAGGACCGTCGGGCGAGATCTTTGCCCATCCAGCCAAGAAAGCTCGTCCGGGTCAGGGTGAAGGCGCTTTAGATGCCTGGCCCCGATATAGGGGGATGAGCACCATCAGTTGGAACAAGTTCCTCATCATGATGGCAGTGTTCTTATTGCTCGTGTTGACGGGTTTTTGGCTGTTGCCCCATGCCAGGCATGCAGCTGGCTTCGTGAGGTACGCTTTTTACGTCATCGTGTTGTCGCTCGGTTTTCTTCACCTTTCCCTCTTTTATCTCTGGGTTTTAAGGCCGGATTTCAAGAAGGCGGCTCCCTTGGCTTTTGCCGTCCTGGTCTTGATCAATGTCGCCGTGACCGTTCTTATCGGCAGGAAATGACATGCGTTCTCCGTGTTACGTTCCTGTCGGTCGCGTTCTTCCCGCCGAAAAGCGCCGGCGATGATGGATCTTACTGGAACCGTTCATTGAAGGTGAAATCGGCGGAGGAGTTCGTGCATGGGATCAGGTTCAGGCTCAGGGAAGGCGTGCCCTGGTCCTATGGCCATCCTCCACGGCGTCCGGTTGAGCATCCTGGTGACGGTCTTCCTTGCGATGAGACGAGCTCACCAGGGTGAAGGCCGCCAGCCAGTACAGGGTGAACATCAGGGAAGCCAGGGTGAACAGGATCAACGCCCAGAAGCGGCCAGTGAAAAGGGCTACCGTTCCCCAGAGGAGAGAATTGGCCAGGAGCGTCGCCATGATCCTGTTTCTCCTTATCTCAGCCCTGCTGAGCCTCCTGGTTTTAACTGTCCCGGGATCCGGTTTGTGCCCACGTTGCGACATGCTCCCCAGTTTCTTGACTCCGGCGCGCGTAAAATCGGCAGCGGTCCTGCCCGGAATCCGTGCTTGATGTTTCACGCGGGGATCGTCAATGTGAAGGGATCTTCCAAGTTCGTTCATGCTTTTCTGGAAATAATCGGCCGTGGCAACCGGTGATTCTTCCAACCTTCCCCGGATGATGGATGGTATTACCAGCAGGACCGCCGCGAAACCCAGGAGGAGAAACACCAGGAATTCCACCCTTGCATCCCCCTCATATCATCATGCTCAGGGCTCCTTCCTCCCTCTACCCGCTTATTCGATGGAAGCAGGCTTACTTCCTTCTCCTCGGGAAAAAATCACCAGTCAGCCCAAGGACTTTTCGTGCACGACCTTCCCTCACCTCGCCAGGTCATCCGGAGGGACATGTTCCCCCTTTTAAGGGTGGGAAAGACTGACTGCATGGACGCCATTGTGTTCGAACCCCTCCGAAGCCGCCCGTTTTTCCTCCGAATTACTTGTACCTCGCGGGGGTGACATTTTCGGGTCCGAAATTGTTAACCGCGTCATTGAACGGCGGGATGGAGGACGACCGACAATCTCCTGGGCTTGTGGAGCAAATAGGCCGTCGGGCCATGAGCGATGACCGTGGGAGATGATGCCACCCCGATGCGGTCGGGATGCGAGGTGCTTGATGGCTTGTCCCGAATCGTACTTTGACTTTTCCTGGGATATCGCACCTCTCGACCTGGCGTGAAATGGCGAGTTGGAGTCATGATCGGTCTTTTGTTCTTCCCAGGTTTTTCATCCACGATGCGGTCTGTCTGTCAATGGTGAGGGTGATAATTGCCATGATGCTCCTTGGAGCTTATGTTTTCAAGGCGTGCTAACATCGCTTGTGATAACATCGCCTATGATAAGTTTTTGATGGATGAGTTGCCCTAAGATCTTTTTGTTGAGGCAGAGAAGACGCTGAAGTTCTGGATCGTATGACCTCGAGGAACGAAGCAGGGCTTGTTTTCGTCGAATATGGACATGGAACGCGCTGAAAGGTCCAGGTACCTGAAGAGAAAAAGATGGGTAGGGCGCCTAAAGTTGGTTGCCTGCCTCGTTCTGCTGGGGGGGCTGGTGGCAGGCGCCCTCAATCTTGGCCAGATAAAGGTGTGGGCAGCCAAGCATTACTTGAAGTTCCGTTTCGACCCCGCCGTTATCAAGCCGGAGGAGGAACCCGACCTGTATGCCCGATTATCATCATGGCACGACCCGAGGCAATTGCTGAACGTGCTCTTCATCGGCATCGACAAGGGCAGCATACCGGACGAGGAGATGAAATATTACCGCTCGGACGTGATGATGCTCGCCTCGGTAAACGTCGACAAGAAAAAGGCGGTGGTGGTGTCCATACCCAGGGATACCAAGGTAAAGATCGAAGGCCATGGGACCCAGAAGATAAACGCGGCCCACGCGTTCAACGGTCCTGCGGGCGCGGTGGAGGCCGTGGAAGAGCTGACCGGGATGGAAGTGCATCATTACGCCGAGGTTGATTTCGAGGGATTCAAGAGCATCGTCAACGCTATCGGTGGAGTGCCCTTTCACCTGGAATCGACCATCAACGACCCCCTGGTGGGCTATCTCCCCAAGGGAGACCACCTCCTGAACGGGGATCAAGCCCTGATAGTGGTGAGGAGCAGGAAACTGCCCCGGGGAGACCTGGATCGCATCGAAAACCAGAAGAAGTTCATGAAAGCCCTGATGGAAAAGGCGCTCTCCATAAGGGATACTAGGACGCTGCTGAACCTCCTCGACGCCACCGTCAAGTACGTGAACACCACCTTGCAGCCCGAGATGATCTTCACCCTGGCGGAGCTCCTCCAAGGCATCAGGGTCGAAGACGTGGAGTTCGCCACCATACCTGGAGACTCGCCGAAGCCGGCTCCCGGCCAACCCTGGTATTTCATCCATGACCAGGAAGAAACGAGGAGGCTTTTCGATAACATAAAAAAGTATTGCAGCGTCAATGGACCCGGGGCTGAGATAGCTGAGGTATCAGAGGAGGGCGAGTCATCCAGCTCATCGGTGGTGGTGCTCAACGGTGCCAGGGTTGACGGCCTGGCGGGAAGGGTGTCCGACTACCTGAAGGATTACGGATTTAACATCGCCAAGGTGGACAACGCGAGCCAGGTGTATTCGAAGACCAGGATCTTTTGTGAAAGCGGCACCAAGTCCCTTGCCCAAAGGCTTGCTTCCACCCTGGGCATCTCGGCGTCCTCTATTTCCGAGGACCGGACAGTGACGGAAAAACACCAGGCCGGAGTCGTGCTGGTGTTGGGTAAGGACTTCAAGTTCCCCTGAGTCCCGGTTTGGTTCTACCTTAAAAGCCAGTATGCGGGTG
This sequence comes from Candidatus Geothermincolales bacterium, assembly GCA_037478635.1. Classification (GTDB taxonomy): domain Bacteria; phylum Actinomycetota; class Geothermincolia; order Geothermincolales; family RBG-13-55-18; genus JACVJK01. The sequence continues at coordinate 7,580 of JBBFMI010000037.1, forward strand.
ACCGGTGGCCCGCGCAGCGCCGAAATGAGGCTCTGCACGGGCCTTCGGTTCTACAAGCCAGGCATCATTTCCGCTCGAGTCTTACCCTTGTTGCGCGGGTATAATTAGATAGGCATCGGATAACATGCCTCGAAAGGGGGAAAGGACGTGCCTGACGATTTTTGGACCCTGTACGATTTACCGGATCCCTTCAACCTCCGCAGCGATATGGAGAGGTTCTTCAGGGAGTTCTCCCGCTGGAAGAAGCCTTCCGCCATGTTCGTCCGGGCCTGGGAGCCCAAGTGCGATATATACGAGTCGGAGGAGGGGCTCCACGTGATAGTGGACCTCGCGGGGGTGGATGAAGAGGATGTGGAACTGGTCGTGCAGGGAAGGATGTTGACCTTGAGGGGACGCAGGGACCAGAAGAGGCCGGCCGGGATGTCCAACACTCACCTGTTGGAGATAGATTACGGCGATTTCCGGCGCGATTTCCAGTTGCCCACGGACGTGGATTGCGAGGCGGCAAGGGCGGTGTACCGCAAGGGTTTGCTCGAGATCTTCCTCCCCAAGGCTTCCATGGATGAGGAGATGGAGGCAGCGGGGACTGAGGGAGAGGAACAAGGTAGGTAGGTACGCGGTCTCTCAAGGGAGAAACAGGAGGTAAGCCTTGCCTAATAACCATCATCCTACGGGAATGCAGGAGCCTTACGTTCCGGAAATATTGCCGGTCCTCCCCCTGAAGGACACGGTGATTTACCCCCATATAATCGTGCCACTCCTGGTCACTCGCGAGGAACTGGTGAAGATGATCGACGAGGCCCTCACCTCTGACCGGATGGTCGCCGCGGTGGCGGCAAGGGAAGAGGTAGAGGACCCCCAACCGGAGCAGCTGTACCAGGTGGGCACGGCGGCGGCGATCATCAGGATGCTCAAACTACCCGATGGCTCCATGCAGCTATTCGTCCAGGGCGTCCACCGGATCCGCATAGTCGATTACGTCCAGACCCACCCCTTCCTCAAGGCCAGGGTGGAGAAGGTGAAGGAGAAGGTGGAGCGCACCATCGAGGTGGAGGGACTGTCCCGCAACATACTCGCCCAGTTCAAGAACATAGTTCAGATGGCTCCATATCTTCCCAACGAGATATTCATCGCCGCCATGAACATCTCCGAGCCTCACAACCTGGCGGATTTCATCGCCTCCAATATCAACCTCAGCCTCGAGGAAAAGCAGGAGCTGCTGGAGGCCCTGGACGTCAGGGATAGGCTGGAAAAGCTCACCGTCTACCTGAACCGGGAGCTCGAGATCCTGGAGATCGGCTCCAAGATACAGTCCCAGATCCAGACGGAGATGTCCAAGAGCCAGAGGGAATACTGGCTGCGGGAGCAGCTCAAGGCCATCCAGAAGGAGCTCGGCGAGATCGACGAGCGCACCATGGAGATAAACGAGTTCCGGGAGAAGATAGAAAAGAGCGGCATGCCGGAGGAGGCGAGGAAGGAGGCGGAGAGAGAGCTCGACCGGTTGGCCAAGATGCCGGTGGCCGCAGCCGAATATACCGTGGCCAGGACCTACCTGGAGTGGCTTACCAGCCTTCCCTGGAACGTCAGCACCGAGGACAACCTGGATATCGAAAGGGCCAGGAAGATCCTGGACGAGGATCACTACGACCTGGAGAAGGTCAAGGACAGGATCATCGAGTACCTGGCGGTCAGGAAGCTGAAGCAGGACATGAAGGGGCCCATCCTCTGCTTCGTCGGTCCGCCGGGCGTGGGCAAGACCTCCCTTGGGCAGTCTATCGCCAAGGCCCTGGGGAGGAAGTTCGTCCGCGTTTCCCTGGGAGGGATGCACGACGAGGCCGAGATAAGGGGCCACCGGCGGACCTACATAGGCGCCCTCCCGGGCCGCATCATCCAGGGGATACGCAAGGCCGGTTCCAACAATCCCGTTTTCATGCTGGACGAGGTGGACAAGATCGGCGCGGATTTCCGGGGGGATCCGGCGGCCGCCCTCCTGGAGGTGTTGGACCCGGAGCAGAACCACTCTTTCTCCGATCACTACCTTGACGTTCCCTTTGACCTCTCCAAGGTCATGTTTATCACCACCGCCAACACCTCGGTTACCATACATCCAGCCCTGCTCGACCGCATGGAGGTGCTGGAGCTCCCGGGTTACACCGAGGTGGAGAAGCTCCACATAGCCAAGGACCACCTCCTGCCCCGCCAGATGGAGGCCCACGGGCTCAAGAAGAACCAGCTCACCATCACCGAGGGAGCCCTGAGGGCGATCATCCGCAACTACACCCGGGAAGCGGGGGTAAGGAACCTGGACCGGGAGATCGCCACCATATGCCGGAAGGTGGCTAAGGAGATCGCTATGGGCAAGCGGAAGAGCAAGAAGGTGAGGGAGCAGGACCTGCATGACCTATTGGGCCCGCCCAAGTACCGCTTCGAGGTCCTGGAAGAAGAGGACGAGGTGGGCGTGGCCACCGGGCTTGCCTGGACGGAGTCGGGAGGAGACGTGCTCTTCGTCGAGGCGCAGGTGATGCCGGGCGAGGGCAACCTGATCCTCACGGGCAAACTGGGAGAGGTGATGCAGGAATCGGCCCGGGCCGCCCTCTCCTATGTACGGAGCGTGGCCGACAGGTACGGGGTTAAACCCGAGTTTTTCAAGGCACATGACCTGCACGTGCACGTCCCCGCTGGCGCCATCCCCAAGGACGGGCCGAGCGCCGGCGTCACCATGGCCACCGCGCTCCTGTCCGCGGTCACCAAGAGAAAGGTCAGGAAGGAAGTGGGGATGACGGGGGAGATCACCCTTCGGGGAAAGGTCCTGCCCATAGGCGGGCTCAAGGAGAAGGTGCTTGCGGCTCACCGGGCCGGGGTAAAGGAGGTCATCATCCCCGAGGAGAACGTGAAGTTCCTGGAGGAGATACCGGAGTTCATCCGGAAGGATCTCAAGTTCATCCCGGTAAAACACGTGGACGAGGTGTTCAGGGTGGCCATCTACCCTGATGGCAAGGGTCCGGCCGAAGATCCGGCGGGCGGGACCAACAGGGACAGGGGGAAACGCAAGGCGGGCTGAAGCGATCCCAGCGCGTTGAGATGGGCGGCCACCAACGGCGTTTTTCGTAGGCAAAGGCAAGAGAAGCTGCCGGACGATTTTGACGGGGGGAAGGTGAGTCTGCGTAGTTGAGATCAGACCCCCTCTTCCCAGGCCTTCATGGTCTCCGCCAGGGAGACCTTCCATTTGCCTTCCTTCTTCAGGCAGACGTAGGGTATTTCAACCCGCTTATCGTCCACGCTGAGTTCCACCATGGCCACAGACCTGTTTTTCTTGAGGGCCAACCGGGTGACCCGGTACCGGGCATTCCAATTACCGAGAAAACGTTCCCCGCCTCGGTAGTCCTCCAGCTTTCCCTCGACCGTGAGGTGGGCCATCCTCTTGAGGTTCCCCTTGAGTGCCGCTTCCAGGAATTCCCTGACCGCCGTTTCCGGGGAAGATGAAGCACAGCCGTGGAGAACGGCGAAGACCGCCGAGATCAGCACGAGGGAGATCACCAGCTGAACGGTATGTATTCGCCGGTGATCCATTGGGCCAGGTCTTGGTTCACGTCCTCCACCAGCCATCTGCCATCTTTCCTCTCCATGTAAAAGATCAACTCGGACTCCCCGAGGCCGACGGCAAGGGCCGGGATCCCCGGGTTGGACCGGGAATAGACCCTCAGCGTCCCGCCGGAAAGCTCTACCTCCGCCCGGTTCTTCTCGGAACGGATCTGGAAGGATGGTCGAGAGATCTCCAGCTTGTACTTGGCGAGGAAGTCCTCGAAGGCCCGCTTGATGCGCCCGCCGTCTTCCTCCAGGAGGACGCCCAGGGGACCATCCCGGTCTACCAGGGATAGCACCCCTTCCAGGTCTCCCTCCTCGGCCATCTTGAAGGCTTTCCTGAGGGTTGCCTCCGCGGGGTGGCTCCTGAAGAGCACCAGGTAACCTCCGATGCCCGCCATGATGGCCGCGGCCAGGGCGAAGAAAAGCTTGAACCTCCGGAAGG
>JBBFMI010000038.1:0-11535 GCA_037478635.1 Candidatus Geothermincolales bacterium
GCTCGCGGAGCTGTACGCACCCGCCGTCGACCGCGTCGACCGGTTATCGCCGCCGCACGACGCCGCTCGGGGCGGCCTAAGAATCCGCTCGACCTCGATCGGCACCGATCACGCCAACGCCGCGCGGGCAGAGTCGGGCGGAGCAAGGGAACCGGGCTACATCGTGAACGGCGGACGGAAATCCTCGGCGAAGTCCCCGGGGGAGGGAGAACCGACACCTGGTCAAGAGGACACCAGGGGAAGGCGTTCCTCGTCCGGTTCGCCCGCCTTCTTCTTGGCCTCCAGCCAGCGCTCCACCAGGTATGGCTTGAGGTTCTCGAACACCTCCGCCTGGCGCAGGACGATCTGTTCCGCCTCCAGGTTGGACATGTTCCTGGTCTTTATGGCGAAATCGGCGGTGCGGGCACAGTAGAGGGGCATGAGGGAGCGCACGATCTCCGCCGGGGACAGGTCACAGTAGAAATTATAGGCCACGGCGAAGTCGTAAAGGACCCGGGCCCACAGGGTCTCGGGAAAATTGAAATCCTTGAGGCCATCAAAGCCGGTGGCCATCTTGACCTCCAGGAAATTCGGCGGCTCCATTATGCACTTCCAGAGCTCTTCGTATTCGCTGTATCCCACCACGAAATGGTCCAACAGGTTCTCGATGTTTATATCCATCGGCGCCGGATCCTGGTGGGAATGGGAACCGAACACCCTGGTGCCGGTGCTGCCCCTTACCTGCAGCCATTTCACCTCGTGGACGCCCATGAGATAGAAGATGGTGGCCACCACCTGGGCGAACATGGAACCCAGGTCGCTTCCCGGGTCCTTGACGTTGTGGATCTTCACGCCCATGGCAGCCTGGCATACCCGGAAGCCCTCGGTGATGGCGGTGGTGGTCATCCAGATATCGATGCCGAACTTGGCGATATCGGTGCGCCACACGTCCTGGTGGGAGTAGACCAGGGCCAGGGAACCCGTGAAGCCGAAATCGCCCCCTATGGGCTGCCTGATCCTCCTGCCGTACAGGGCCCGGGTAAGGGGATAGGCTATGTTGTTGGTTATGGTCCCATCGTATTTGTGCCGTATGTAGTAGGGAGCCACAAAACCATAGCTGTGCTTCCACACCGGCTCCCCCAGCCACTTTATCCACTCCGGGGTGATGCTGCGGAGGTCGGAATCCACCACTATGCATATCCTCGCCTTGAGGCGGCTGGCGATCTCGAAGATGGCGTGGAAGGCGGAGCCCTTGCCGGGAAGGCCCTTGTAAGGGGTGACTATCTTCTCCACCTGGGGGGGCACCGGAGTATCCAGCACCACCTGCACCGTGTTGTCGGTGGATCCCCCATCGGAGTTCACCAGCACCGGCTTGAGATCCGGGAAATACCGCACCATCCCCTCCGCCGCCGTCTTAACCACGTGGGCGATGGTGTCCGCGTTGCGGAAGCTGGGGATCCCGACCAGTATGTCAGCCCTGCCGATCTTCTGGCAGCGCCTTATCACCTCTTCGTCCAGGACGCTCCTGGATGTTCCCGCCATCCAAACCTCCGGAGAGAAGCCAGGCCCGTTCCGGGCTCACCTCCTCGCCCGTCGTGACTGTGGGAGGCCATCCCCGCGATCGGACCCCGACACCTGATTATTCCCTAATTATAGAGACTTTCCAGGTAAGCGCGAATGCGCCTGGACGCGGCCATGGTCCCCATGCAGCCCCGGTACGCCCGCAAGAACTCCGCGTATCGCAGGGCGGGCGGGTAACCGTCCAGCACCGCGTCCCTTCTCTGCAGGTTGGCCATGCATTCGCTGAATCCCCGCTCATCTCCCTGCCGAAGGTAGCTCATCCCCATGAGCACGCAGGTCTTGAAAACCATGTCATCCAGGTCCTCGCGGAGGAACCGTCCCGGATAGGGATCGAGCTCCTCCGGCCTCACCCTGATCCACCCCTCGGGGAGCTCGGAGTTTATCTTCTCCCGCGTGTAGATGAAGCGGTCCACGTCCTCCCGGAACCTCCTCCAGAGGGGAGCCGTCTTGGGCGGGGGAAGGTGCTTCACCCTGAGGCCAGGATGGAGGAAGAAACGGTACCCCAGCATGCGGGCGTTTATGAGGTAATCGATGTCCTCCCCCCTGGTGACCCGGGGATCGAAGGCCACCCGCAGGAAAAGCTCCCGGTGGATCACCATGTTGCCCCCGAAGACCCACGGCGTGACCTTCAACCCCTCGTCCACCTTTACCGCGCTGAAGGCGGCGTTCATCGATTCCACCGAGGGCCAGCAGGAAAACACCCAGTCCTTCTGGGGCGGCAGGAATATGCTACCGTCGGCGTTGACGTACACCCCCGCCAGCCCTCCCACGAAATGGCCGTTGAACTCCGCGCCTATGACCTCCTCGACCTTCTCGAGGTAGGCCGGGTCCTCGTAAACCTCGTCGTCGTCGAAAAGGACCGCTGCCTCGGCGCCCAGCCCGCAAGCCGCCGCCAGACAGACGTTCCTGATATTGGAATAACCCCGGAGCTCGAGCACGGAGGCCGCGTCACGTCCAGCCTCCTCCTCCAACAGGGCCTTTATGCGCTGGAGCGCGCCCGGACCCAGGAAGGCGACGGGAAAGCTTTCCTTGAAGGCCTCCACCGTCGAGGAGACTTTTTCCTCCATCTCTTCCTCCAGCTCAGGGGCCACCGCAGCCCCGATCACGACCACCTTCAGGTCGTCGTGGCGAAGGATCCTGACGCTCTCCAGGGCCCTCGAGAGGGTGCCCGGTTGATCGATGCACGTGGGATGGTCATAACAGGCATCCCCTTCAAGCATGGGCTCCCCGCTCCGCCTGCCCCAGTAGGTGGGGATAACCAGGACCAGCCTCATCTCTCACCTCCGTCGAGATCCAGGCCTTCCGGGCTCACCGACGCACGAAGACCCGCGCAAAGGCCACCTGAAAGACGCTCCGCAGCTAATCCATCGTCCCATCGGCCCTTGTCCTTGAACTGACAGGACGACTACCACGCCCGGAGTACGCTTGTACTTTTAAAAACGCCCCGGGCCGTGGAAGTCCATCGAACCAAGGACATCGACCCGGGGAAAGCGTTTCGCCTGGGAGCTCAGCTGCCGCCGACGGTAAAACGGGCTTGCCTGGCGTAACCGGGGTTCAGCACGTTCCTCGGGGTTCCCCGGTAAAAGCGGACCACGTTCTCCACCGCTATCTCGGTCATGCGGTTCTTGGCTTCGCGGGTATTGAAGGCTATGTGGGGGGTCATGACCACGTTCTCCAGGCCCACCAGCTCCGAGAGGTCCGGGGTGGGCTCGCCCGGGAAGTTGTCCAGGCCCGCGCCCCTGAGCTTTCCCTCCCTCAACGCATCCGCCAAGGCCTTCAGGTCGAGAACCTCTCCCCGGCTGGTGTTGACCAGTATGGCACCCTCGGGCATGAGGTCCAGCTCCCTTTTCCCCACCAGGTTGACCGTCTCCGGGGTAAGAGCCACGTGCAGGCTCACGATCTCGCAGGACGCGAACAGCTCGTCGAATTCCACGTAAGTGGCCAGTTCTTCCATCTCCGGGCGCCGGTGGGGGTCGTGGTAGAAGACCTCCATGTCCAGGGCCCGGCAGAGCCGGGCCATCTCGGTGCCCACCGCCCCCAGCCCCAGCAGGCCTATCCGCCTTCCCGCCAGCTGGATTCCCTCGCGGTCCCAGGACGTCCACTCGCCCCTCCTCAGGTCCCGGTCGCCGCGGGCTATATTCCGGGCCACCGCCAACAAGAGACCCAGGGCGTGCTCGGCCACCGACCTGTTACCGTAATCCGGGGTGTTAGTGACCGCTATGCCGAGCCTGGTGGCCTCCTCCAGGTCCACGAAATTGGCGGCTCCCACGCCGATGTACGAGACGATCTCCAGGTTCTCGCACCTCATTAGCACTTCGGGGGTGAGGCGTGACCAATCGAGGAAAACGGCGTGGGCCTTGGAAATCCTTTCCAGTAAAAGATCCCTTTCGTCAAGGCGGTTCTTGTAATAGCGGTAGGAACCGTAGGGAAGCAGGGGCGCCAAGAAATCGCGGTAAGCGGTCTCCCCCTCTATGAACTCGAGGCCGTCGAGAAACACGAAGAGCCTGTCGCCACCGCCCTTTTCCTCTCCGATCAGGGGCATCTCCAGAAACCTCTTTCTTTCTAACCCTGGCAACGGGCCCGGAAAACCCGTCCGTCCGAGGAGACCGAAACCCAAGTGGATAAATGTGGTAATTATTCCCCCGCCGCGGAACGACCGACCCTCTAAGACGGCTCTTCGACCGCTTTCCTGAGGGCCTCTTCCAACCTCGCGTTCTGCTCGTCGTCGCCCACCGTGATCCTGACGTGTCCGGGCATGCCCAGGGCCGCCCCGTCACGCACTATCACCCCTTGCCGGAGCAGCCTCTCGAAAAGGTCCCCCCTTCCCGGGTCCTTCACCAGGATGAAGTTGGCCTGGGAAGCCACGTAGAACACGCCGAGCTCTTCCAGGATCCGGTAGATCTTCTCCTTTCCCCGGGAATTGACCTCGCGGGACCTCTCCACGTGTTGCGCGTCCTCCAGGGCGGCCAGCGCCGCCTCCTGGGCGAGGCGGTTCACGTTGAAGGGGAGCTTGACCTTTTCCAGGATTTCCCTCACCTCGGGCCAGCAGAGAGCATATCCCACCCTGAGGCCCGCCAGGCCGTAGATCTTGGAAAACGTCCTGGTCACCAGGAGATGAGGGTTTCCGCGCAAGTAACCGAGGGAATCCCAGAAGGCATCCTCGTCCACGTACTCGACGTATGCCTCGTCCAGGATCACCAGGCACCCGTCAGCGGTCTTCTCGAGGAGGTAGGCGAACTCGTCCTCGCTCACCGTCGTGCCCGTCGGGTTGTGGGGAGAACAGAGGAAAACCGCCTTGCAGCGACCGTCCACCGCCTCGGCCATCGCCTTCACGTCCTGGCGATAGTCGCGCAGCGGCACGCGGACCACCTCCGCCCCCACGGTCAGGGCTGCCAGCTCGTAGGAGGAAAAGGTGGGATCCGCCACCACCACCCGGTCTCCCCGCTCGAAAAAGGCGAAGGCCAGGAGGTCGAAGACCTCGTCGGCGCCGTGGCTCACCAACACGTTTTCCGGCCCCAGTCCATGCTTTGCCGCGATTGCCTCCCGCAGCCGCGTGCACGCTGGATCGGGATAGAGATGCACCGACCCAACGGCCCTGGAGATCGCCTCCATCGCCCTGGGCGAGGGACCCAGGGGGTTCTCGTTGGAGGCCATCTTCACGCAGTCCGGGATGCCGTATTCCCTGGCGATATCCTCCGGGGACCTGCCGGGACTGTAGACCGGAAGCCCGATCACCTCTTCCCTTGCCAAGCTGCGAGGATCAAATCCCATCGTTCCCGTGGACATGAACGTATCCCTGGCGCTTGAAGTAACCCACGTTGATCACCCTGGTCCTCCCCAGGAAACCCCCACGCCTTCGAGGCTGGTGCACGTGGCCGTGATAGTGGTAAACGGGGGCGTGTCGCTCGAGGTAGGCCACGATGCCACTGCTTCCCACCACCGGTCTCCCCGCCACCACGTCGTGAACGAACTCCTCCAGCTGGGGCGGCACGTGGGTGCAAAGCACGTCCACCCTTCCCAGTTCCTCCAGCTTCCTGGTGAATTCCTCCTCCCCCATCTCCGCCGGCATCCTGAAGGGGGAATAGATGGCGCCGGGAACGAACCCGAAGACGAGCCCGTCTATCTCCACCTTCCCATCGGCCAGGATTATACCTTCCCTTCCCTCCAGGGCCTTCTCCAGCACCGCCGGGAGGTCGCCGTTCCCGTAGATCACGTATGTCCGGCAGCCGATGCCCTCAAGGACGTCGGCGAATCTCGTGTACTGCTCCCAGACCCTCTCCTGCAAGAGACCGAACTTGCTCCCCTGCGGGGACATTATCTCCTCCTTGAGGGCGACCGCCGCCTCCGGACCCTTGGCCACCGCTTCCCGGACCCTGTTGATGAAGACCTCCCTCCCCAGCACCTCCGGGAGGATACCGCTCACGTCCGACCAATCTACGAGGTCCAGGATATCGCCGAGTACCAGCAGGATGTCGGAGGGGCCGACCGCTTCCCGGAGCCCGTCGAAGTTGCCGTGAGGGTCAGAAACGAGCTTAATGGCCATCTCCCTCACCTTCCGATGCCCTGTACACGAATATGCTCCCCGGCGGGTCCTCCCTCGACCTCCTCAGCGCCTCCGAAGCGGCATTGTAGAGTTTCTCGGGCATCCGCACTTCCTCGGGAAAAGATGCCACCCCCCAACGTATCTCCGGGGTGATCCCTCCCGTCACCATGGAGGGCAGGAAACGTTCCAGGTACCTGGTCAGCCTTTCCGCCATGACCTTCGCCCCCCTCCAACCTGTTTCCGGGAGCAGAACGGCGAAATTCCCCTCTCCCAGCCTGGCGGCCACGTCGCATTCCCGGGTAAGACGCGAGAGTGTACCGGCCACGTAGCAGAGAAGTTTCTCCACGGCCTCCTGCCCCTCGGCCTTCCTTATTTGGTAATAATTGGTTATCTCCATCATACAAAGGGACAACTCGCGGTCGTAGCGAACGGCTCGCCTCAGCTCTTCTATCAGCCTCCCCTGGAAATAACTGCGGTTGTAAAGCCGCGTCACCGGGTCGCGCAGGGGGTTTTCGCTGATCTCCCGGGAGACCTCGTAATGATAGGCTGCCGCCGCCGCCTGCATGACAAGGTCGAGACAACCGTTGACCCTCCTCTCCAGGGCGAAATCCACCACCCTGCCGAGATCCACTTTCTCCCGGAAGAGGGTCCAGAACTCGTTGCGCAGTATTATGTGTTCCTGGACCAGCTCCTCTATGGAAAAATCCTGGTTCTTCCTGATGGCACCGAGCTCGCGGGCCGCCTTCAGCATTTCCTCGCCATCGGCGTTCTCGCCCTCGGACTCGGCCACCACCATGATGCCGTGGACGATCCTCCTCATCCTCTCGCCCGCCTCACCGCTCACCACCTCGGCGTGGGCGGGCAACGGCAGGCGCTGAAGCTCGGAAACCCACCTGGAATACAATTCCTCTTCCATCGATTGGAAATTCATCATAACCTGCCCTTTCAGGATTGAAACCCGCCTCACCGGACGATGATCTTGGTGATGGGTATCTCCAGTATGTCCTCCGCCCCTCGCTTCACCAGCTCGGGGATGAGCGTGTTGATGCCTTTCTTCTCCACCACGCTCTCAACCGCGTAATAATCCTCCTGGTAAAGGCGGCTCAGGGTGGGCGCCTTGAGGGATGGGAGCACTCCCATGACCTCGGATAGTCTTTCCTCCCTCACGTTGAACTTGAGCAGCACCCTGCCCCTCGCGTGGAGCGCTCCCTCGATAAGGATCCTTATCTCCTCCATCAGCTGTCTTTTCTGGGGGTCGCCATAACTATCCCTGTTGGCCACCAGCCTGGTGGTGGAATGGAGGATGGTGTCTATGATGCGCAGGCCGTGCTTCCGCAAGGTGCCTCCCGTCTCGGTGAGCTCTGCCACCGCGTCGGCGATCTCGGGGACCTTGGCCTCCGTGGCGCCGTAGGAAAGGTAGATCCTGGCCTTTTTTCCCATTTTCTGGAAATATTCCTTCACCAGGTTAGGATACTCGGTGGACACCCGCACGCCGTCGGGGAGGTCATCGGGGCTCTGGTACGGGGAGTCACCCGCTACCGCCAGGACGATCCTTACCACAGTACCTACCGCGGTCTTGGTATAGGGCAGGTCCGCCACTTCCACCACGTCGGCTCCCGTCTCCCGTATCCAGTCGTATCCAGTTATTCCCAGGTCGAAAAAGCCCTCCTCCACGTACTTCGGGATCTCCTGCGGGCGGAGTATGCGCACCTCAGAAATCCTCGGATCGTCGATCCGGGCATGGTATTCCCGATCGCCGCTCCTGAGCACCTCGAGATCGGCGTCCTTCAGTAGTTCCAGGGTGGTCGATTCCAGGCTTCCCTTGGGCAATACCAACTTCAGCATGAGAACCTACCTTTCCAACACGAACTCCAATGCCGACTTCATTCGAGGGGGAACTCTTCCTTCTCCTTGGTCTCCCTGCCGTAAGGATCGGACAGGCGGAAGGTATCGTCCTCGCTGGTGAAGCCGATATCTATCTCCAGCACCCTTCCCCTCTTGCCCAGCGACCTTATCTTGTGCTTCTGCTCCGCGGGCACGGTGAACTCGTCCCCTTCCCTGGGGTAATACACCTCGTCGCCGATGGTGACCTCCAACCCGTCGTCGAGTATCACCCACACGTCGTCCCTCAACTTGTGGTAATGGAGGCTGGTCTCCTGACCTGGCTCCACGGTGATCAGCTTCACCGTGCAGGGCTGGTTCAGGGTTATGGCCTTGATGACGCCCCAGGGCTTCTTCAAGAGCATGAGAACCACTTCCTTTTGAAGGAAAAGGATACCATAAAGGATATCACTTTTGCCCGCGGAACACGGAGAGTCGACTTCTCCCCGCGGATCGGGACGAGGTGTCGTCGTCCCCCTCCGCCGCAGAGGCGCCCGGGTGGTCGACGCGTTCCCCATCCTCCCCAGAAGTCCGAATCCCCACCCCGTTACCGGGCCCCCAGGGCTTGCTCGCACCTTTCCACGAACCAATCGATGAATCTCTCCCTTCCCGAGCCGAGCTCCGCGTGGCCAGCCTCCCGGACGACGAGGAGCTCGGCCTTCTCGCCGAGAAGGTCCATCAAACGGCACAGGTCTTCCTCGGGGAAAAAGATTTCCCTCCCTCCGTGGACCACCAGGAGCGGGAGATCCCGGGGGAAAGCGAGAGCGAGGTCCACGGGAGCCGGGCCTCCGATACAACTCCCGCGAAAACGCGCCCCCAGACCCCTTAACAGGAGGAACCAGAGGGGGAGCCACCCGCGGTAGGGCTTAAGTTCGGGAAAGCGGGGCGGCATCCCCACCACCGCCAGGGCATCCATGAGGCGTGGCCTTTTCGCCGCCAGCGAGAAAGCCGCCATCCCTCCCAGGGAAAACCCGGCCACGCCCACCCACCGGTAAGCCCGTTCCCGGACCATCCCGAGCACCGCCTCCAGGTCGGCGGCGGGAGCTTCCAGGCCGAGGGCGAGATCGAGGACGCCCCCACTCCTCCCGTGCCCCCGGAAATCGAAGGTGAACACGTCAAAGGACCGGGCCATCTCCTCTGCCAGCCCCACCAGGGGAGCGTAGCGTTGGCCGGTCACCGCGGGATGGGCGAGCACCATCGCCGCCCCGGCTTCTCTGCCGTCCCGCCGGGGCAAGTGGGTCACGGCTATCCTTACCCCATCCCGAGTCCACGCCCAAAGTTGCCGGTGGGGAACCCCCGGTCTCCTGCGAGGCATGGCAGAGCGGAGGAAAAACACCAACCCGGCGCCCGCTCCCACCGGGAGGACCACGGCCGACAAGAGCGCCAAACGTCTAACCCGAGGGGAAAGTGAGAAATCTCGCCCGTCCGCTCCGCTTCCCGGGCCAGGAGAAAAGGTCGCGTTACCTCCCGTCTCCACCCTCGTCATCCCGGCACAAGACCTTACCCTGGGAGAACATGCCCAGTCGCCCGGTGAGGGAATCGGCGAAATGTCGGATGACCCGTATGAAGGTCTCCGCCTCCTCGTTGCTCAGCTCCTGCAGGATGGAGGAGATGGCCCGGGCCTGCAGGCTTTCCACCGTCATGACGATTTCCTCTCCCCGCGACGTGAGCTCGAGGTAAGTGCTGCGGCGGTCGCTGGAACCCTTCGACTTCTTCACCAGGCCCTGGCGCATCAGGTGGTTGGCCATCCTGCTGGTGGTCGGCATGGAGACCAGCATCCTCTGACTGAGGTCGGAGATCTTCAGGGGCCCTTCCTTCTTGAGGTGCAAGAGCAGGTGGAACTGCTGGAAGGTGAGTCCGTACTTCGGGAGGTATTCGCGGAACACCGCGTGGCGACATCCCGCGATCCGGTAGAATTCCCTCATCAATTCGCCGGCTCTTCTGTCATGAGGTTCCATGAGCTAATTTTAATGTATCCAGCAACTTGGATTGGAGAAAAAGTGGTCAGGCCTTGACGATACATCTTTAAGGGGACCCCTGGTTTGCTGGACACCCTATTCCCGCAATGGCCCAGGGACAGGTCATGTATGATTCATGCTAAGGGGACCCGTAGAGTCGCAACCCCCTGAGCGTGCTCCGCTTCCCGGGTAATCGTTCCATGGTTGTCGCTCCCCCTGTAGCGTGATTCGCCGGGGAACGGACGGGCCGGCGAACGGCTGGTTCGGCAGGGAGCGCCATCGTGTACGCGGCTAGGCCGGCGCGGGAGGCTCGCCTCAAAAGATGCTTCGCTCGGTGGGAGCGATGGATAGACGGCGAGAAGGGAAAAGGAGGATCGAGGGATGGCGCGGGCTCAGTACCTCCGGGAACTCTGGTCGAAGGCGTTGAAGGCAGGCCCGGGGGAAAGGGAAAGGATCATCTCCACTCTGGTCTCCTCCATGGACCTGGAGGAGAAGGTGCGCCAGTTGCACGGCAGCATGTCGCCGGCGGAGATGGCGGTATCGGTACTCCGTTACAATCACCGGCCCTTCCGGGCGGGGGAGGACCCCGAGCTCGGCATCCCTCCCCTGCTTTTCACCGACGGACCCCGGGGGATTGCGGTGGGCAATTCGACCTGCTTCCCGGTGAGCATGGCCAGGGGCGCCTCCTGGGATCCGGACCTGGAAGAGACGATAGGGCGGGCCATGGGAAGGGAGGCCCGCGCCCGCGGTGCCAACCTGGTGGGTGCCCCGTGCATCAACCTCCTCCGCCACCCTGGATGGGGAAGGGCCCAGGAAACCTACGGGGAAGACCCCATTCACGTGGGAGAGATGGGAGCGGCCCTGGTCCGGGGACTGCAGGAGGAAGCGCTTGCCTGCCCCAAGCACTTCGCCTGCAACAGCATCGAGGAATCGCGCTTCCGGGTGGACGTGATAGTAGACGAGAAAACCCTGCGAGAAGTGTACTTGCCCCACTTCCGACGCTGCGTCGAGGAGGGGGCGGCTTGCGTGATGAGCGCCTACAACCGGGTGAACGGCGAATACTGTGCCCATAACCGACACCTGCTGAGAGACATCCTCAAGGGGGAGTGGGGATTCGAAGGGGTCGTCGTCTCGGATTTCGTCCTGGGCACCAGGGACACGGTCAAGGCGATCCTGGGTGGACTGGACTTGGAGATGCCTCACGGCATCCACTATGGCCGTAGGCTGGTCGACGCGGTGAAGAAGGGCAGGGTACCGGAAAAGCTGGTGGACGAGGCGGTCAGGCGGGTCCTCGCGGTGAAGGCCCGGTACTTTTCCCGCGCGACCGCGCCTCCGCGGTCCTCCATCGGGAACTGGCCCTGGAAGCCGCCCGCAAGAGCATGGTGCTTCTAAAGAACGAGGGACGATTACTTCCCTTCCGAAAAGCCGATCTGATGCGCCTGGCGGTGGTGGGAAGGTTGGCGGCGGTGCCCAACCTCGGCGACAGGGGCAGCAGCCAGGTACGCCCGCCGTACGCGGTCACTATCCTGGAGGGGATAACGGGACTGGCGGGCCCCGGGGTGGAAGTCGCGTACTGCGACGGGTCGGACGTGG
>JBBFMI010000039.1:0-11512 GCA_037478635.1 Candidatus Geothermincolales bacterium
CCAGAGGGACGCCTCGGGCGCCTACGTCCCCACCACCATCACCGTGGAGCCGGACGTCTCCGGGGCGGTGAAGGCGGTGAAGGACTTCGTGGATTCCTACAACCAGACCATCGCCAAGATAGCCGGGTACCTCAAGTACGACGCGGAGAAGAAGGAGGCCGGGCTCCTGGCCGGGGTATCCCAGGCCAGGGACGTGCTGAACCGGCTGAGGTCGCTTCCCTCCTGGTTGCCCGAGGGGCTGGAGGGAAATCCCCGCACCCTCATGGAGATAGGGATCTCCCTGGGGGCGGTGGGCACGTCGGCTGAATCGGTGAAGGCCGGCCAGCTCAGCCTGGACGAGGCGAAACTGGAAGCCGCCCTGCGGGATAACCCGGACCGGGTGTTCAGGATCCTCGGTGCCTACGCGGGTGCGGTCACCCTGCGGGCAGGCGGCACGGGCAGCATCGCATCGGCCTCCGGGCGGCCGGCGGACGAGACGAGGGCGGGGACCTACCGGATAGTCTCCGACGCCCAGGGGAACCTCACCGCCTACTTCACCCCCGCCGGCGGCCAGGAGGAGCTGGTGGGCACCGGCACCATCACCGCCTACGGCACCAACGATACCCTCATACCGGGGGTGACCCTCAAGGCGGGGGCCCTGCGGGAGGGCGAGGATTACCTGGTGAAGGAGGCTACCGCCACCGGCGTGCTCAAGCGGCTGGAGGACTACCTGGCCCAGGTGACCTCCAGGTCGGGGATGCTCTCCTCCCTGACCGAGGCGCTGAACGCCACCTCCCGGGACCTCTCCACCCAGGTGGAGAGGATGGAGGAGCGGCTCAAGGCGCGGGAGGCCCGGCTCATCGCCCAATTCGCGGCCATGGAGAGCGTCCTCTCCCGCATGCAGACCCAGAGCCAGTGGCTCACCAACCAGATCCAGGGCCTGAACCGCAACTGGAGGGGGAGCTCGTGACGCCTCCAGGACTCTCGGGGCTCCCGGAAGATGTTGGAGTGTGTATGGGGAGCCGGTGGAGGTCCGCCGGGGGACCGTGGGCGGTGAGCCGGGGGAGGATAGGCCAGCAGGGAGACCCGCGGTGAAAGGTTTGATGGGAATAGAAAAGACAGCGGTCCGGACCGGGGCCGCGAGGGATCGCCGCCGTAGAGAACGGAAGATATCTCAGGGTTAGATGACCGGAAAGAAGGGGAGGACGACGAAGGCGAGGTAGATGGCCATGTACGACCGGAGGGTTTCGGGAAATACCGGCGCGGGAGCCGCCGACGCTTACCGGGCGAACCAGGTGATGACCGCCTCTCCCATGGGGCTGGTGATAATGCTCTACGACGGGGCCATCTCCTTTATATCCAAAGGGGAGGAGGCCGCCCGTTCGGGGGACTGGGAGAAGGCCT
This sequence comes from Candidatus Geothermincolales bacterium, assembly GCA_037478635.1. Classification (GTDB taxonomy): domain Bacteria; phylum Actinomycetota; class Geothermincolia; order Geothermincolales; family RBG-13-55-18; genus JACVJK01. Next base: position 1,384 of record JBBFMI010000039.1, read on the forward strand.
CGGGGCTGTTGCGGCGGGCCCAGGACATAGTCTACGAGCTGATGGGCTGTCTGGACATGGAGAAGGGGGGTCAGATCGCCGTCAACCTCTTCCGCCTGTACGAGTACATGGGCTACCGCCTGGTGCAGGCCCAGATAAAGAGGAATGCCGCGCCCGCCGCCGAGGTCCGGGAACACCTTTCTTCCTTGAGACAGGCCTGGGTGGAGGCGGAGAGGAAGCTCAAGGCCTCTTCCCGCCGGGAAGGCAAGATCGCCGCCCTTTGATGGCCGGACGGCGGGCAGGGCCGAGGCCTCGAGGAGGCCGCCCTTGGCGGGGAGTGGTCGGTGGCCCGTAAGGAGGCGGTGGAGCGGAAAGGCCACCGTAGCCCATCGCGGGGAACGGCCGAGCGGGAAGGGATTGGGGCTTGTCCCCGGGGCCCGTGGGTAGCGGGCCGCTGGGGCCCCGGATAACAACTGGAAGGACGGGATGGCCATCGCCCTTTAGGGGGATGCGACGATGTCGGACCAGGGTTACGCTGCACGGGTGGAGGAGCTGGAGACCGCCTTCCGCGAGGAACGGGAGGCCATCGAGGCGTACGACGTGGAGAGGATGTCCCGGCTCCTCGAAAGGATCGACGGACTGCTGGTCCGCTTGGTCGAGGAGGCCCGGATCAGCGGCTCGGAAGGAGCCTTGAGGGCCCTGGAGAGGGCCTCCGCCCTACGGGAGGGAAACGCGACGCTCCTGGCGGAGAAGGTGGGAAAGCTGAGGGAGGAACTCTCCGGGGTCAGGATGGGAAGGAGGGCCGCGGCCACCTACCGGCCCGCCGGGTACGATCCTCGGGGCCGGACGGTGGACCGGGAGGCCTGATAGCCGGGCTTCCCGGGGCAGGAAGCGGTATGCGTTGGCGGCACGCTTCAGGCTTCCCGGGGAAGTCCCGAGCGGAAGTCCCGAAAGGACTTTGAGCTGCGAGGGGATGACCTCGCTCCCTCCAGGGGGAGGGAAGGGAATCCGGGAAAGGTTCACGGAAGGACAGCCCCCGGGGTTGTCCTTCCTCCTTTTTGAGCCCCGGGAGGTTGGGACGGGGCCACCGCTGGGCGGACGGGTCACCGGGTGAGAGCCGGACCCGCCTCCGGGGGTAAGGCCCGGGGGCTTGCCGGGGTGAAGAGCGAGCGCGCGAGAGGAGGTAGGCCTTGGAGGACCTGGAAGGGATCGCGGAGAGGATCAGGGAACGGGTGGAGACCATGCCCGCCCTCAACGCGGTGGTGCTGGAGCTCGTCCGGCTCACCTCCGACGAGGGCTACTCCCTCAAGGAGGTGGTGGAGACGCTGGCCTCCGACGCTTCCCTGGCGGCCCGGGTCCTGCGGGTGGCCAACTCCGCCTACTACGGCCTCCCCCGGAGGGTGGAGTCGCTCCAGATGGCGGTGTCCATGATCGGCATCCGGGCCCTGCGGAGGCTGGTCATGAACATCGCCACCTACGACGTCTTCCGGGTGGACCTCCTGTGATACGGCCTGGAGGGAGGGGGGCTGTGGGCCCACTCCCTGGCCACATCCCTGGCCGCGGAGGAGTTATGCGAATTGGTCTCCTATCCCCACCAGGAGGAGATGAGGCTGGTGGCCTTGCTCCACGACGTGGGTAAGGTGGTGCTCTCGCCCCTCCTGGGCCCGGAGGACCTGGAGACGGAGGGCCAGGCCCTGCTCGCCGGCGGGCGAGTCGGCGCCGAGGCGGAGAGGCGGATCTTCGGCGTCGACCACGCCACGGTGGGGGCCATGGTGGCCGAGCGCTGGAACCTGTCCCCCCGATTCGTGGAGATAATCCGATGCCACCACGCCCCGGAGGATTCCCCCAACCTCCCCCGGGGGTCGGCGGTGGTGAGCCTGGCCGACACCATGGTGAGGGAGCTCATCCGCAGCGAGGAGCCCTTCAAGGCCATCATGGGCCTGGACCGGACGGCCCTCCGCGTCCTGCACCTCACCGAGGCGGACCTCGTGCCCCACCTGGTGAGGGTGAACTCCCGGATCCTGGAGGAGATCCGGCACTGGACGGGAGACCTGCTGGACGAGACCTGGAGGGAGTCCCCTGACGAAGTCCAGGTCGACGAGTGGGAGTCGGCTGGGGAGACCTCGCGACGGGCGTCTTTCCAGGAGAAGGAGGGGAAGAGGATTGAGCGAGGGTTTCATCCAGGACCCGGTCTTCACCGTGCTGGGAAAGGCCCTTGACGCCTACTCCCTGCGCCACCGCTCCGCGGCGGAGAACATCGCCAACGCCAACACGCCGGGCTACAAGCGCTCCTACGTGCCCTTCGAGGGCGAGCTGGCGAGGGCCCTGGAGGAGGGGGAGGAGGAGCTGTCCCGGCTCAGTCCCAGGCCCGTCCGGGACTGGCTCACCCAGGCGCGGGAGGACGGCAACAACGTGGATATGGAGCAGGAGGTGGCGGAGATGGCCAAGAACAACCTCCGCTACCAAGCGGCGAGCTCGGTCCTCAGGACCCGCTTCTCCATGTACCGCTACGTGATATCGGAGGGCAAGCGATGAGGTGGCGGTGCGAGCGAGGAAGGACGAAGGCCGGAAGGGGCGCGCTCGCGGGGAGGGCGCCCGACGGCCGACAGCAAGCTGCCGGAACGCCTCCCTTTTTCCGCTTGCTGGGTTCCTCGCCCCGGCGAGACGAGAGCCAGGCAGAGGAGGGATGGTGATGGGACTGTTCGACGCCCTGAACGTCAGTGCCTCGGGCATGACCGCCCATCGCTTCTGGATGGACGTCATCGCGTCCAACATCGCCAACGCCGAGACCACCCGCACCGCCGGGGGCGGTCCCTACCGCCGGAAGGAGGTGGTCTTCTCCTCCTTCCGCCAGGAACTGGAGGGCTCCGGCGGGGAGGGAGTGAAGGTGGTGGGGGACCAGTCCCCGCCCCGGTTGGTCTACGACCCGGGCCATCCCGACGCCCGGGAGGACGGGTACGTGGAGATGCCCAACGTGAACCCGGTGACCGAGATGGTGGACCTGGTGGTGGCCTCCCGGGCCTACGAGGCCAACGCCATGGCGCTGGAGGCCGCCAAGTCCATGTTCCTCCGGGCCCTGGACATCCTGCGCTGAGGCGGAAGGATAAAGGGCGGCCCGGAGAGGAGGAGGGGATGAAGGGATGAAGATAACCCCCTACGGCACCTATCCCTACCTGGCGAGGCCGGCGGGAATGCGGGAGGCCCCCGTCCAGGGGGCCCGGTCCCAGCGGGACGGCACGGCGTCCGACTTCGCCCGCGGCCTCAACGCCGCCCTGGACGAACTGTCCAGGGTGCAAGAGCAGGCCGACGCCATGGTCGCCAAGATGGTGACCGGGCAGGCGGAGGACATCCACAGCGTGATCCTGGCGGTGGAGAGGGCCAACCTCTCCCTGCAGATGGCGGTCCAGGTCCGCAACAAGGTGCTGGAGGCGTACCAGGAGATCATGCACATGCAGGTGTGACGGGCCAGCGCGGCGGCAATGCGGTTCGCCGCGGGGCAGGCCTATCGAGACGGACCATGAAGTCAGCGCCGGGAAGTAAGACCGGAGAGTGAACACCGGAGGATAAAGGACGGAGGCCATGCAGGGGATACTGGACAAGCTAAGGCAGATATCGTCCCGCTACACCACCGCCCAGAAGGTGGGAGCCCTGTTGGTGGCGGTGCTCTTCCTGCTGGGCACGGTCATGGGCGTACGCTGGGCCACCCGGCCCAACTACCGGGTGCTGTTCTCCGGCCTGGAGGGGAAGGAGGCCTCCGCCGTCATCTCCAAGCTGGAGGAGAAGAAGGTGCCCTACCGGGTGGAGGGCGGCACCATCCTGGTGCCCCAGGACCAGGTGGACCGGTTGAGGCTGGAGCTCTCCGCCCAGGGGATACCCTCCGGCGGGAAGGTGGGCTACGAGGTCTTCGACTCCACCGGCTTCGGGGCCAGCGAGTTCAGCCAGAAAGTCAACTACCAGAGGGCCCTGGAGGGGGAGCTGTCGCGCACCATATCCTCCCTCGAGCAGGTGGAGTCGGCGGACGTCCACATCGTCCTGCCCGAGGAGGGCATCTTCTCCCGGGAGGATCGGAAGGCCTCCGCCTCGGTGCTGGTGAAGCTGAAGCCCGGGCAGAAGCTCTCCGCCGGCCAGGTGGAGGGGATACGCAACCTGGTGGCGGGGGCGGTGATGGGGCTCCAGGCCCAGGACGTGGCGGTGGTGGACGAGGCGGGGAACACCCTCACCGGGGGCGATTCCGGCGTGGCCCAGGCCTCCACCCAGCTGGAGGCCCTGCAGGCTTACCGCTCCTACTTCGAGGCCTCCCTGCAGGAGGTGGTGGACCGGGTGGTCGGCAAGGGCAAGGGCATCGTGAAGGCCCACGTGTCGGTGGACTTCTCCCAGAGCGTGACCCAGAAGGAGACCTACCAGCCCCCCACCGAGCAGGGCCTCCCCGGCAGCCAGCAGACCCTGGAGGAGACCTACACCGGGGCCGGTGGGGCCGCGGCCGGGGTGCCCGGCACCGGGTCCAACATCCCCGATTACCAGTCCATAACCCAGGGCGGCGCGGGAGGCTCCTACCAGAAGCGGGAATCCAAGACCGTCTACGAGAACAACAAGGAAGTGGTGGAGGAGACCAGGCCGCCGGGAAAGATCACCGGGGTCAGCCTGGCCGTGCTGGTGGACCAGGAGGTCGACTCCGGCACTGTGGCCTCCCTGGAGCAGGCCCTGGCGGCTGCGGCCGGAATAAACCCGGAGAGGGGCGACGTCATAGCCGTGCAGCAGGTGCCCTTCGACAAGACGGCCCAGGAGGAGGCCAAGCAGGCCATGGCCAAGGCGGAGAGCTCCCGCCGGATGGGCAGCTGGATACGCACCGGGGTCCTGGCGATCCTGGCCGTCCTGGCCGCGCTGTTCCTGGTCAGGAGGCTTAAGAAGGTGAGGGAGCGGTTGGCCAGCCTCCCGGTGGTGGAGGTAGGTGCCACCCAGGCCCTGGAGGAGGCGGTGGAGAAGGCCCGGCCGATGCTCTCCGGCACCGCCAAGAGCCCGGTGCTCGCCTCCATAGAGATGTTCGCCAACCAGAGGCCGGACGAGGTGGCCAAGGTGCTGAGAGCGATGTTGCGCGAGAGGAGTTGATGCCGGGATGGGTAACGGGCGCGCCGCAAGGTCCGATTTGGGAAGGGATCCGGCCGGGGGTGGCCGGGGGACCGCGTCGGCCTGGCCTCCGGTTTCGACCTGGCGGCGGGAGGGCTATGTCCTTGCCGAGGAACCCGGGCGGGAGTCTGTCATCCGCCCGTTTTCCCCGGGTTCTGGGACGCTCTCGCGGGGGGTAACCCGGATCCCCGTCCCGGGTCCGGCCTGCGTCTCCATTCCTGAGGAAGGCGCGCGGGAGGGATGCTGAGTGGCCCTGGACGTGTCGACCCTGCACGGGATGAGCAACGAGAGGAAGGCGGCCATCCTCCTGGTCTCCCTGGCTCCGGAGGTGGCCTCCAAGGTCATGCAGTACCTGAGCGAGGACGAGATCGAGACCCTAACCCTGCACATCGCCAACCTCACCCGCATCAGCCCGGAGGAGAAGGAGTTCGTCCTGGAGAACTTCTACGACCGCCTGGCCGGCGGGGGCGAGCTCCAGGCAGGAGGCATCGCCTTCGCCAAGGAGCTCCTGGAGCGGGCGCTGGGGCCCCAGAAGGCCCAGATGATCCTGGAAAAGCTCAGCACCTCGGTCCAGGTGAGTCCCCTCTCTTTCCTGCGCGAGGTGGACGTGAACCAGGTGGCGGCGGTGCTCCAGAACGAGCACCCCCAGACCATAGCCATAGTCCTATCCTACATGCCCCCCAAGGAGGCCGCCCAGGTCCTGTCCACCCTCCCCCAGGAGCTGGCGATAGACGTCTCCATGCGCATAGCCCTGATGGACCGCACGGCTCCGGACGTGCTCCACAGCATCGAGAGGGTGCTGGAGAGGAAGCTGGCCGGCGCCTTTGTGCGCTCCTTGGAGGAGGAGTCGGCGGGAGGGGTCAAGGCGCTGGCGGAGATCCTCAATAACGTCGACCGTTCCACGGAAAAGACCATCCTGGAGGCCTTCTCCGGCAAGAACCCTGAGCTGGCGGAGGAGGTCAAGAAACTAATGTTCGTCTTCGAGGACATCGTGACCCTGGACGACCGCTCCATCCAGAAGGTCCTCCAGGACGTGGAGACCAAGGAGCTGGCCCTGGCCCTCAAGGGGAGCGCGCCCGAGGTGAGGGAGAAGATCATGAAGAACCTGTCCGAGCGCGCCGCCCTGATGCTCGAGGAGGAGATGGAGTACCTCGGCCCGGTCCGGCTGCGCCAGGTGGAAGAGGCCCAGCAGGCCATCGTCGCCCGCATAAGGGCCCTGGAGGAGGCGGGAGAGATAGTCATCGCCAGGGGTGGCGAGGATGAGATCATCGTGTGAGCCCTGGGAGGCCCTGGACGCCCTGCTGGGAAAGAGAGAGCTCCCCTCTCCCGACGACAGGGTGTTCAAGCGGGTGCGCATAGCCGGGGTGTGCCGGGTGCCCTCGCCCCTCGCGGCCCAGGCGGGGGTGCGGCTGGAGGGACAGCCTGGCCCCGACCTGGGGTCGCTCCTGGAAGAGGAGAGAGAACGGGCCCGGGAGGAGGGACTTCGGGCCGGCTTCGAGGAGGGCTTCCGGGAGGGCCTCCGACGGGCGGAGGAGCGGGCCCGGGACCTCGTCCTGGCGGCCCTGGCATTGAAGGAGGCCATGGAAAGGGCCCGGCGGGAGGCGATCCTATCCCTGGAGCCGGAGCTGGCGGAGATGGCTCTGGAGGTGGGGGAGAGGTTGGCCCTCCAGAGGCTGGAGGGCGACCCCGAGGCGTTGAGGGAGATGATCCGGGCGGTGGCGTCCCGGGCCACCGATCGGAAGACCCTGAGGATTCGACTGCATCCCCGGGACCTCCACCTCCTGCGCGGGGCGGGGGAAGCGGGCCTGCTGATTCAGGAGGCGGAGGAGCTGGAGCTGGTGGAGGACCTGAGTCTCCAGCCGGGGGACTGCGTGGTGGAAACTGCCGCGGGCACCATTGACGCCCGGTGGGAGGTGCGGCGCGGGAAGGTGGAGGCCGCTCTGCTCGGGGGCGGCGAGGACCTGGCCCTCCCCCTGGGCGAGGATGGTGGTGCCCCCTGAGGCTGTGACCTGGAGGTAAGGCCTTGAACGACGGGACCCTTTTGGAGACGGAGGAGCTGGACCTGGAGTCCCTGATCGGCGGCATCCGGGATGGCCTGGAGCGGCGCCGCAGGAGGCTGCGGACCGCGGACCCCTTCCTGTTCACCGGCAAGGTGGAGAGGATGGTGGGGCTTATCGTGGAGGCCCGGGGGCCCGGGGGGACGGTAGGGGAGCTCTGCCGGATAAGGGACCGGGAGGGCCGCGACCTCCTGGACGCCGAGGTGGTGGGCTTCCGGGAGGGGAAAGTGCTGCTCATGCCCCTGAGCTGGACCCACGGGGTGGGCCCGGGCTGCGAGGTGCTGGCCCTGGGGAGGCCCCTCGCCGTCCCGGTGGGGACCTCCCTCACCGGGAGGATCTTGGACGGGCTGGGGCGCCCCGCCGATGGGAGGCCCCTTTCGCCCGGGTTGGAACTTCGGTCGGTGGAGAACGACCCGCCCCACCCCCTGGAGCGCCGCCGGATCACCGAGCCCCTGGGCCTGGGCGTCAAGGCCATCGACGGCATCCTCACCTGCGGCAAGGGCCAGAGGATGGGCATATTCTCCGGGAGCGGGGTGGGCAAGTCAACCCTCCTGGGAATGATAGCCCGCTTCACCCAGGCGGACGTAAACGTCATTGCCCTGGTGGGAGAGCGGGGCAGGGAAGTCCGGGAGTTCATCGAGAGGGACCTGGGCGAGGAGGGGTTGCGCCGCTCCGTGGTGGTGGTGGCCACCAGCGACGAGCCGGCCATGATCCGGGTTAAGGCAGCCATGGTGGCCACCACCATCGCCGAGTATTTCCGGGACCTGGGGATGGACGTGCTGTTCATGCTGGACTCGGTCACCCGTTTTGCCATGGCACAGCGGGAGATAGGGCTGGCGGCGGGCGAGCCCCCCACCACCCGCGGGTATCCGCCCTCCGTGTTCGCCCTGCTTCCCCGCCTGATGGAGAGGACCGGGTGCGGCAGCCGGGGGACCATCACCGCCCTCTACACCGTGCTGGTGGAGGGGGACGACATGAACGAGCCCATCGCCGACACCTCCCGCTCCATCCTGGACGGGCACATAGTGCTGTCCCGGGAGATAGCCGCCCGCAACCATTACCCGGCCATCGACATCCTGCACAGCGTCAGCCGCCTGGCCTCCGAGATCGTCGAGCCCGACCACCGGGAGGCCGCCGACTGGCTGCGCCGGACCCTAGCCGTTTACCGTACCAACGAGGACCTCATAAACATCGGCGCCTACCGGCCGGGGTCGAACCCCGAGATCGACCACGCCATCCGGCACATCGACGCCATTAACGGTTTCCTGCAGCAGGAGACGGACCGCAGCTTCTCTTACCGGCAGGTGGTGGAGATGCTGGTGGCCATGTACCGGGACGCGGTCGGGAAGGGATGAGGATGGCCATGGACGAGCGTATGGCGCCTTTCGCTGGGGAAGTCCGTACCGGCCTCGCGACGACGTCCGGTAGAGGCCCTGACGGATTCCCGGGAGGTGACCTCGGTTGAGGAGGTTCCAGTTCCGGCTGGAGTCGCTTCGCCGGTTGAGGGCCGCGAGGGAGGAGGAGAGGAAGCGGGCCTTCGCCGAGGCGGCCAAAGCCTACAGGCAGGAACTGGAAAGGCTGGGTGAGCTCGAGGCCCGGGAGGCGAGGGCGCGCGAGGAGCTGACCGCCCGCATGGCCTCGGGCTGCACCCGGGAAGAGCTCAGCGTTATCAGGGATTTCCTGGAAGGCATTGCCATTTCCATAAGGTCCCAGCGTTCGAGGGTGGAGGAAGCCCGGCAGCGCATGGAGGAGGAGAGGCGCCTCCTGGTGGAGGCCTCCAGGGAGAGGAAAGTGGTGGACAAGCTCCACGAGAGGGCCCTGGAGCGCTACCGCTACGAGGCGGCCAGGGAGGAACAGGGCATCCTGGACGAGGTGGCCGGGATCCGTTTCGTGACCGGGGAGAGCCCCCTTTACGAGGGAAGGGTCCTGCGGGGAGAGGAAGGCGGGGCCTGAGAGCGAGGTGAACGGGATTGCTGGAGGGGATAAGCCAGGTGAGGGCGAGGATCGCCGAGATAGAGGCGGGCCTGGCCGCCCTGCGCCGGGAAAGGCCGCCCGTCCCCTTCGCGAGTGTGGTGGAAGAGGCGTTGCGGGCGGCGAACGCGAGCGGGCCGCTGGAATCCGGGCCGGTCGCGGCGGACCCCGAGCGGGTGGGCCGTCTGCAAGCCTACATGAGAAAGAGGCTCTTCGACCCCGGGCTGGCCGCCCACGCCTCCGATTTCGTCGAGGCGGCGGAGCGCTACGGGGTGGACTGGCGCCTGGCCACGGTGCTCGCCACCGTGGAGTCCTCCGGGGGCAAGAACTGTTTCCGCCCCTACAACCCCTTCGGCATCATGGGCCGCAGCTTCAGCTCCTGGAGAGAGGCCATATACGAGGTGAACCGGCTGGTGGCTGGATACGGGTTCGGAAACGACGTCGTGAGGATACTGCGCAAGTACAACCCCTCCGGGGGGGACGCCTACGTGCGTTCCGTCCTGGCGGAGATGGAGAGGATATGAGGACGGCTGGAGCTGGCCCACGCGGAGACCAGGCGAGGGATTTCTGGCGGATGGGCCCCCTCGAGGAGGGCGTGGGCGTGCGGGCGCGCCGAGGGCGCTGGCGTGAACCGGGAAACCGCCGGGGTTGCCCCGGACGAGCAGGACCCCCGTCCCTCGTGGCGTGATGCCCGAGCGGGAAGGCGCCTACGGGGCGCCGGCCCTGGTGGGCTTTTCGAGGGAGGACAGGAGTTGGAAGGCATAGCGCGGGTTTTGGACAGGATAAGGGAGATCGAGGCTCGCATCGCCGGGCTCGCCGGCGCGTTGCCCCCGCGCTCTCCGGTCGCGGAGGAGTTATCCCGGACCTCCGCGGCCTCCTTCGAGAGCGTCCTGGCCCTGGCGTTGGGGTCCCGCGGCCAGGAAGTGGTCCGGGAGGCCTACCGGTATCTCGGCGTGCCTTACGTCTGGGGAGGGGAGGATCCATCCGGGTTCGATTGC
>JBBFMI010000040.1:0-11367 GCA_037478635.1 Candidatus Geothermincolales bacterium
GGGAGGGAAGGTACCGGCTGATCGCGGATTGCCCGCGCGTCCGCGCCGTGGGGGGCAGAGCGGAGAAGCTGGAGGCGGTGCTCCAGGGCGGGGGCGGGGAAAGGGCACGACTGGTGGTGAGGGCGGTGGACTCCAAGGGCGACACGGCCGAGAGGTTCACCGGCGTCGTGCAGGTTCTCAGCGGCGATGGGAGGTCCATCTCTCAGGTCGACATTGACGAGAGGAATCGAGGGGTAAAGGCTGTGCACCTCGATCTCCCCGGGGACAGGAGTTCGCGCGTGCTGGTAGAAGGCGGATCCCTTTCCGCGCGGTCGAACCCCGTTCCTGCCCGCTGGATGGGCAAGAGGCTCTTCTGGGGAGATCTCCACGTCCACTCGGCGCTCTGTGATGGCACATTGGACCCCCGGGAGTTCTACCGCTGGGCCCGGGAGGAGGGGGCGCTCGATTTCGCCGCCATAACCACCCACGACAACGTCACCCGGTTCGAGCCCTCCGGGAGGGAGGAAGTCTGGGAGCTCATGAGGAGGCTGGCGGAGGAGTTCACCGAGCCCGGGGTTTTCGTGGTCCTCTTCGGCTACGAGTGGTCCAGCCATTCGAGGGGCCATCGCGGCGTGTTCTACGCGCCGGGAGAACCCGATCCGAGGGTGTTCCCCTCCACCGATGGGGCCTACCGGGAGGTGAAGGACCTGGAAGAGGCCCTGGGGGAGCGCATGGCGCTGGTGATCCCGCACCACACCGCTTGGAGGAAGGTCTTCTTCGTCCCCTGGAACTGGGCGAAGTTCATCCGACTCAGGATCCCGGAGAGATACACCTGGGGAGAGCCCGAGGGAAGGCTGCAGCGCCTGGTGGAGATATACAGCGACCACGGAAGCTCGGAGTGCCCGGATCCCACCTTCCCCATCGCCCACGGGGATCCAGGCCCCTTGTTTCCCCGCTTCATGCGGTATGACGGGTGCGGGGAAGGGATCGGGAACTACGTCAGGGAGGCCTTGGCCAAGGGATATCGGCTGGGCATAATCGCCGGTAGCGACCGGCACGATTATCCCCTGGATCCCACCCTTTACTCGGTGCCGGTGCATCCCCGGGGCCTCACCGGGCTCTGGGCGGAGGAACTGACCCCCGAGGCGGTGTGGTCCGCCCTATGGAACCGGACGGTCTACGGGACCACGGGCGCACGCATCGTGCTCCAGCTGGAGGCGGACGGCCTGCCCATGGGGAGCGAGTACGTTGCCCGCCGCCCTCCCCGGGTCCGGGGGGCGGTGATGGGAAACGGCATTTTGAGGGCAGAGCTATGGCGCCACGGTCCGGAAGGTTACCGGGCGATATGGGAAGGGTCGGGCCCCGACGAGCTCTCCTTCGACCTGGTGGACGAGGAGGCCTCGGGAAGCGTTTTCTATTATCTCCGGGTGGAACAAGAGGACGGCCACAAGGCTTGGTCGAGCCCCATCTGGGTGGACCTCCCTTGACATGGGGACAGGACCCATTCTCGCTTCCAGGGGCATGTCGCTTTTCAGGGATACCCAGGAAATCCCGGGGATGAACAAGAGGACGGCCACAAGGCCTGGTCGAGCCCCATCTGGGTGGACCTGCCGAGATCATAGGGCCAAGCGCAAGGGTTTTTCACGACGACGCCCGGTAAAGGCCGGCCGCCCTGGCAGCTGGCCACAGCCCATGCGAGGGCGCAGGATGACGCGCCTCATTCCCCGCGGGCGCGGTTCCATGTTAAAAACCAGCAATAAAAAAGGTTTCTGGCGTATCCCGGATTTTGTGGACAGTCTCGGTGTCACCGGCGAAGGGCCGGGGGTTGAGAGTCGAAAGGAGAGGGGATGCATCCGAGACCTGGGCGTTTCGCCGCACTCATCATCCTGGCTTTCCTGGCCACCCTGTCCCTGCTCGCCTTCCTCTTCCCGGGATGCGGGGGTTCCCAGGATGAGGAGGTCGCCACCGACCGGTCCACGGAGAGGGCGGGGGAAGGCGGCATGGTGGAGGTGCTGGTCTTCACCCAGCCCGGCTGACCGCCTTGCCGGCCGGCCAAAGCCCTCGTGGAGGGCCTGGTTAAAGAACTGGGAAGCGGGGTGACCTGGCGGGAGGTGGACCTTAGTCGGGACCCGGGGGCCGGGGATCGATACCGCATCCGGGCGACCCCCACCACGGTGGTCCTGGACCCGCAGGGTTCGGTCAGCAGGACCATAGTGGGCGTGCCCGAAAGGGAAGAGCTCCGGGAGGCCATCCTCGAGGCCATGGGAGGATAGCTCGGAAGGCCACCACCTCGATATATTCCTTTCACCCGTTGATCTTGTCCTATGTTTAACCGGGAAAGCAGGCCCCGGGATGCCTGGGTGTCGGTGAAAGTCGCGATGGACGCCTTTCCTCCCTCCGCCCGGCTTCTTCCACGAGCCCTTCCCATGGTCGCGCCTCCGGGGAGAGGTCAAGATCCGGCGATAGAGGCCCTGGCGGTACCCCGATCCCCGCCGAATCCGGGCGCCGGTTTACCGCCCTTTCACCGTGCCGTCTCGGCCCGCTCTCCCGGGGGCCGGAGCCCGAATCGCAGGGCTCCCTCGGGGCAGGCGCCCACGCACCGCAGGCACCGGATGCAGGCGTGGGAGGAGATACCCCCGGGCAGCTCGAGGTCCACGGGGCATGCCCTGGAGCATATCCCGCAGGATGAACAGGCCGATTCTTCGACTTCCAACCGGAACAGGCTGGAGCCGTTGAACCAACCCCACACGGTGCCGAGGGGACAGACCGCCCTGCAGAAGGGCCGGTAGACCGGGACGCACCAGAGGACCAGGGCGCCGAAAAGGGCGGCCTTGAGCCAGAAAAACCACCCGGTAGGTGGCAGGGGTTGGGCGGGAGGGATGGCCTTCAGCGGAAGGGCCCCTTCCAGGAAGCCGGCGGGACAGAGCCGGGAGAACCAGGCCTCGCCGGTGGCGAGGGGCAGCAGGAACACAAGCCCGGCCAGGACGGGATAGCGCAGGGCGGAAGCCCATCCCGGGAGCCTCCTCTTTCGCCCCGGGATCCGGTATGCCAGTTCCTGGAAGAGCCCGAAGGGGCAGACCCACCCACAGGGAAGCCTTCCCACCAGGGCCCCCACGGCGGAGAGGAAAGCTCCCACGTAGAGCAGGACGCCCAGGCCTTTCAGGAACAACCCGGCAGCCTTCTCCCGCAGCAGGACGAAGCCGTGCTGCAAACCTCCCACCGGGCAGGCGAAGACGGTGAAGGGACAGGCGTAGCAGTTTAACCCGGGCGCGCAGGCGCCCTTGAGAGGACCCGCGTAGGTGGAGCGGGTAGAGAAGTAAGCGAAAAACGGGTTGAGGACGACCAGGCCGGCGACCTGGGACCATTTCCGGTAACGATCCGGGCCTCGCCGGGACCTCCTTCCTTTTCCTGCCATTTCGGGGTTCTCCCTAACCGGAACGACCACCGGCGGAGTGTTTCCGAGTGACCGTGTATGACCCGCTTCTAAGTGGCCGGGCCACGGGGTCACGCCTTCCGCTGACCTGGCGCCCGGAGACTCCCGTGACGCCTATATGAGGCCTATGCAGTCAAGGCATATGACCACCGCGTGCAGGTAAAGGGAGCGCGGCCCCTCCCACAGGAGGGAGAGAAGGAACGCCGTAGCCGCGATGGCCAGGACGAGAAGCGCCTTCCGCGACCTTCCCCGCCTCATCTCATTAGCTCCCCTTTTGTACCGCTTGTCGAAGTTCCAGTCTCCCAGGCAAGATTCTACCCCTTTTCCCAGGGACGCCCTTTGCTCTGAGCTCACCCGGGCACGGGAGGCGGGACATTCCCTCCCCCTTCGCGACGGATGGTTCGCGGCAGGTTCGCGCTCACTCCCATGACGGTTTTCCTGGGCCCATTGGGGACCAGTGGCCCCGGCCACTCCTCCCTGGAAACCGTTGCCGGTCACGCATTTCCCGCATTCCCGCGCCCTCGGGGAAACATAAACTGGAGCTCTCTTCGCTCGCTCTCATGTTCCGGGCCTCGAGCTTTCCCGGGGCCTTCCCGTCTTCGGCCCTGGCCTTGTCGCCGCCGGGCAGGGACGCGAGGAGCGCGCAAGATGTTCTCGGAGTCATCCCTTGGCCCGCGCGTCACGGGAAGCCCCCTCGGACATCCTGTCCCCTCGAGCCCCTTCGCGCCCGCTTTATCGCGGTATCCCCGCGCCCCCGCCAGGTACGCTCTTCCTTGGGCCGCCCCGCCTTCAACCTTCCACCAGGGCGAGGATGTTGCGGGACGTGATCCTCGAAAACAGGTCCCGGTCGCCCTCGGTCGCCTTCCGGGCGATCCTCAGGGAGAAGAGGGGGTCGCTCTCCGGCCAATCGGAGCCGAAGATAACCCTCTCCCTTCCGGCTACGCGGATGGCCTCCCTCACCACTTTCAGGGGCTGGAAGGACGTCTCGAGGTACACGTTCTCGTACCGCCTGGCGAGCTCCAGGGCCTTTTCGGGATAGTAGAGCCCCATGTGACCCAGTATAACCGGCACGTCCGGGAAGGCCGCGATGAGCTTCTCCAGCCTGAGCGTGTCCCCGTAACGGGCGTGCCGGTCCCGGGTCACGAAGTAGTCGAACTCGCCGGTGTGGAACAGGACCGGCCTCCCGTACCCGCGGAAGGCTTCCATGAGGTGGAAGAGGAACGGGTCCTCGGGCGCTATGCGCTGGAGGATGGGGTGGACCTTCAGGCCCCGGCAGCCTCCCTCCATGGCCTCCTTTAGCTCCCTCTCCCAGTCCTGGTGGGGACACACGGAGGCGAAGGGTACGAGGCGGGGCTCTCCCCTGCACTTTTCCAGGTATTCCCGGGAAGTCGAGTAGGGAGCGATGGGGAGCACGATCGCCCTGTCGATGCCCCGTTTGTCCATGGTCCGGAGGAGGTTTTCCCTGGAGCCCATGGACAGCCGCAGCTGGTTCTCCGCCGCGATGAGTATCCTGGCCGGCTCGGGCGGCTCGCCCCTCCACAGGGGGTTTCGGAATCCCAGTAACTCGTAGGCCCACATGAGCATGTGGGTGGAGCGCCTCTTGCCCGGGTCAGGGTTCACCCCGGGGATGGGCGTTTCCAGGTGGGTATGGGCGTCGACTACCATCTTCCTCGTCGTCGGATCGCGGTCCTTGTTCTCGGCTGGTGGTTTCACTCGCCTACGGGCTGTCCTTAGGCCCTGGCAACGGGCTTTCGCGCCGTCGCATGCCAACGGGAAGCCTCAACCCCCTGGTCCTAATCTTCTCCATCTGCATCGTTTTTCCTGCGGGACCGCGGTCTCCCCGGTAGCCACGGTCAGAGGCCGGGCCCCTGGAACCCCAGGAAAAGGTATACCACGGCGGGAGGACGGGGCGGGAAAGCGTTCTCGGAAGGAAGGTTCGCCGCCATCGGCCCGGCAGGTCGCGATAGCTCTCTGGCAGTTTATGCCATTCCTTCCACGAGCGCGCATCACGAGCGTGTCTCGCGGGCCCGGGTCGCGCGGGAAGCCGTTTCATCCCCCCGTACTGAGACATGGTCGCCGCCGACCGTTGAATATTCCCGGCCTCGCGCCATGGCAACCCCTCGGCGTGAAGCGCGAAACCCCCCGTGACCCTGGCGATATTAAAACCTGGCGATAGGCGGATCACCGCCTCTGTCACCTCACGGCCGTTCAGAACATTTATGGTAAATCATGCCAGGACTACCGGGGACCTTGGGCGCGCTCATCGCTTCCATGCTGGAACCACGACTCCCGCGGACCCTTGCCGCGGTCCTCCCGTTAGAGGTGATAACGGGGCGGCTTCCCGGCGGATCATCGTGGACCCGGTGAACGGATTCCCGTCTACTGGAGCTCCGTCTCATCCCGCCGCCTCTTCCACGAGGAGGCGAGCACCAGCCCGGTGGTCAGGCCGAGTATGAGCAACGCGGTGCCCGAACCGCTGCCGCAGACCGGGTCGACGGTGAAGGCCGACGGCAGGCGGATCTCCTGGCCCCCGGGATTGGTGATCACCAGGTCGTAGACTCCCGGATCTGCCCCGAAAAGGCTGAAGGCGGCGCCCAGCCGCGTTTCCGACCAGGCCGTGCAGGAAAGCGCCTCTATCGCACGGCCATCTTTTTCCATCCTCACCCAGCACCCGGGGAGAAACCCGTTGCCCGCCAGCTCCAGGGTGATCCCCAGGGTGTGCTGGAAGGCCCGACCGGGGCTCACCGTGTCCACTCTGAACGTCCCCATGCTCCTGAAGGGGAGTGGGTTGGAGCATCCCTCGGGGGTTTGAACGGTCACTTCAGTGACTCCCTCGACGCCCTCCGGGACCTTCACCCGTATCTCCTCCCCGGTCCAGGCGACGTATTCCTCGGCGGTGATCGAACCGAACAGGACCTGAGAAGACCCTTGCACCTCGCCGAAATCCCTGCCCCGGAGGGTTATTACGCTTCCCACCGGCGCGGCCTCGGGAGAGATGGACGCCAGGTCCGGGCGCGGGTCTCCACCGTCCTCCGTCCTGAGGACCAGGGGATCTCCGGACGGCCCTTTCCCTGCCGCCCAGGCGGTGACCTGGTCGACAGCGCATACCTCGGCGATGTAGCCGCCTTCGAACTCCAGCTGCTTTTCCCAGGTTCTTCCGCCGTCGGTGGTCCTGAATATTCCGCCCTTCTCCACGGCAGGTTCGATAGCCAACCTACCCAGCAGGATGTCCGCGGTGGTGGCGCCTGCGACCCAGGCTACGTTGCCGTCGGCAGCGCTCACGTCCACGATCGCCAGCCCTTCAACCACAAGCTGCTCATGCCAGGTCTTTCCACCGTCCGTGGTCCTTAGGATCACCCCCACATATGGCCCCTGGGGGTAACTCGCGTATCGGTAACCTACAACCCAGGCATTCGAGGCATCCAGGGGACATGCGGCCATGAGGAAGGTCTGGGGGATCTCGCTGCGTTCCCAGGTTGTTCCACCGTCCGTGCTCCTGTAAACGACCCCGATCACTTCGTCAGGGTAAGTCGGGTCGTAATCAACCCCGCACCACCATAGAGTCGACTCGTCGACGGGTTCGATATCCTGCGGTCCCACGGGGAACGCGCCCGGCGGCACCTCGCCGGCCTTCATGAAGGGGAGGGGCACCGAGACAAGGCCCTGCGGGGTTATCTTCTTGATCTGCATGTTGTTGAAAAAGTGGTCATACCCGGAACCGACCAGCCATTCCAACATGAAAGCGACCCCTCCGCTCTGGGCGGAGACGCGGTAGGGGAATGCGCTCAGGTGTGCTGTCCCGTAACCCTCGTACTTTTTCTCCCAGGCGAGTCCTCCGGTGGTCGAGTGGTAGACCCAGTATCCATAACAAGCCCATACGTCGTTCTCGTCAGCGGCGGAGAGGTCGAAAAACCTCACCGATTCAGGAAGGTCGAGCCCTCCCTCCCGGCGAGTCCACTCGGCCCCTCCGTTTACCGTGCCCACCAGGAAGGGACTGCCTTCCGTGCGCCGGCTGAACCCCGCCCAGGCGACGTTCCTTCCCGCCGTGGCCAAGGCCAGTGCGCTACCCATCGTGCCGGGAGGGGTGACCTCCACCCATCCCTGGCCGCCGTCCCCGGCAACCGCGGGCCCACCGGGAAGCAGTGCCCAAGCGGCCACGGCGAGGGCGACAAGCAGGGAGACGAAAGGAGCGGCGCGCGTTAGCATGCGCCAACTATTAACCAACCCTGACCGATCCATGGCCATACACCTCCCGAACATCAACCGCCTCCGTTAGCCGACCGTCCACCGCACTGCACAGTGATTCCAAAGCGACACAACGATATTCATCTGATTGAACGCTCGGTTCCATCCCCGAAAAAGGCGTGATATACGATTCGACCTGGACGATTCGACCTGGCTGGTCTTTGCCAGGCAAGGCGCTTGGTAACCCTTTCAGGCACACGGTCGATGTGTGCAGTTTGGTTCGGGTGCCAGGTGCCGGGAATGGTACACGATGTCCGAATCTTGGGCATTAGATCAACCCCCACATTCCATGCCCCCGATGTTGCAAGTTCTTTCGGAAAAGTCCAGATCAATTAAAACAAATATGGGCTTGATCGTCTACTTACCTGAAAGCTCCCGGAAACCGTTGTTGGCAGGGATGTATCTCGTCCTGTCAGAACGTTGAAAAAGTCAACTCGTGCAATGGCTCGAATTCTGAGAAGCGCCCGATCTTTTGATTTTCCCCTCGAAAGCTGTATGAGATTTCTGACAGTTCTTCCCACGTGCTTGCTGGGCTGGAGAGGCTTGCAAGGGCGAAAAAGATGTATTTATAACATAGAAGTGAGGGAGAAATGAGATATGGACCCGTTCAATCGATATTTCCTTCCATGAGCGATCCGGGCAACAAGCCTTGCTCTAAAAAGGAGGCATTTTTTCACTGATCATTAAAAGGTATCCGGGTCTTGTGGAGGGAATCATGATAGCAACATAGCCCACTTGCGATTAAAGCTTAAGAGCTACTCCTGGGCCCGTTTCCTTCTCGTTCGGAGCTTTAGCCGGGTTAAAATGTATACGAACCAATTCAGGCATGTAAAAGGTAGGCGCTGACCGCAAAAAGAAAGGTGGATGTTGAGTTGATATTCACCTCTTGGGATAACAGGCCCCTCGCCGACGATGTCTGGCGCGAGGCGGATGGCGAACTCCGCGAGGCCATAAGAGCCCAGTGGGTAGAGAACAGGCAAGCCACCGGCGGCCATACCTGGGATCCGCCCGAATGGGTGGAGATAGCGGATGACGGCATCCCGCTTCCCCCGTTCAAGTGGGACGAGGAGCGCCGAGCCCGCCTCCGCGCGGAGCTGGACGCCATCTACGCCAAGCTCTACGGCCTCAACCGCAAGCAGCTCCGCTACATCCTCGACCCCGCCGACCTTACCGAAAAAGAGCTGGAGGACATCCTCGACGACTACGAGGAGGTGGACGACCCCCTGGACGAGGAAGCCTACCGCCGCCGCTGCGAGTCCTCCACCTTCCCCGGCGAGACCTTCCGCGTCCTCAAGGAAAAGGAGATCAAGCGATTCGGCTACTACCGCACCCGCCACCTCGTTCTGGAAGCATGGCAGAAGTTGTTTGAAGAGGGAAATAATGAAAAGGCACAGTAATCCGGAAAAGTACATCCTTTTCGATTCCAACGTGGTCGCTAGTTACTATCTTCCACAATCATCTAGGAGCAAGAAGGTTGCGGAAAGAGCTAAATTAATCATAGATTATGTAATGAGAGGTGGGGCACCTGATTGGTTGCTCTTGATTCCTAATATCGCTATCGCCGAGGTTTTCAATGTCTTTGCTAAATACTGCTATGGAACCTGGAATCCTCACGTTCAAAAAAACCTCCCTGGCGGCCTAGATCAGAGAACTTATAAGAAGATTAGAAATAATTTTAAGAAGCACATCCATAATCGACATCTGTTTCACCAAGTAGAGTTGAATAGATATCACATACTTTATAGTGATCTGATTTCTTCTCTTGACCATTATTATCAGATCTACAAAATGAAGGGAAGTAAAAGTAAGAGAATAACACCTTTGCAAACTATGGATGTGTTAATCCTTTCCATGGGAATTGAACTCAACCATCTTCTGGGTCATGAAAGATTTTTTATCCTTACAGCGGATAATCGAATGCATGATTTATGTAGAAGATTGAAGGGAGGAATAAGTGATGGAACGGTTGAAAAGCTTGGTTTGAAAGAGATCGCAAGCGAGTTAAATCTTGAATTTTCCACGGAACTTTACCCGAGAATATTGAATTTGGCTAACGCCAAGATCAGTGAACTAAAAGCTTTCTTTGGTGAATGGCCCTTGATAGTACCAAAGAGGAAGAGAAGACAATTTAATAGTACAGCATAATTTTTATCGCGCGGCTGTCTATCGGATGTCTTCTAAGGAGGTGAGGCAATGGCTAAAGAGCTGGGAAATGAAGTTATCATCGCTTTCGAGGTCTTGCTTGAGGAGATTGAAACAGCGGTAGATACCCTTAATAAGATGGGTGCTGAAGCCTTCGAAAAGGGGGATTATGAAAAAGCCAAAGAACTATTAGTCAAGGGATCGCAGATGACTTCTTTTCGGGAAAGAATCCTAAACCTTCAGAAGGAATGGAAGAACCTCTTTGAACCTATGCCGAAAAGATCCAGGAGGAAAATCAAAGAAAGGCTTAAGAAAGGGTTGCGGACACCGGAGGACTTTTTCAGGGAACCTATACTGATAGCACTATATGAACTTGGTGGGAGCGCTTCCATTTCTGAGGCCCTGGACAAGGTCTTTAACAAAGTTGGAAACCAGCTCAACCAATACGACCTACAACCTCTGCCCTCAGATCCGCAAAGCATCCGCTGGCGCAATACCGCTCAATGGTGTCGAAACACACTTGTAAAGGAAGGACTCATGAAAGCCGATTCACCACGTGGTATTTGGGAGTTGTCTGAAGAAGGTTATAAGGCCGTAAAACGTATGTTGGGAAGCTAGTCATATGTTCCGTCATCAAGATAATCGATACTTAACGCCTAGAAACTGCGTACAAGTGTTTGTTGTACAACGTATAACGGCTCGATATTGTTAACGATACAATCCGATAATCAAAATACGCTTGTATTTACTGTGATGATAGTAGAGGAAGGCATGAAATATGCGGGAATCAATAGGTGGTGGCCATGGCGGAAGTTCTCTTCAAGAAAGTAGATTACACCCTGAACAAACTTATCGAGGATATCGAGTTCGGGGAGATCGGGCTCCCCGATATCCAGAGGCCCTTCGTGTGGCCAGCGAGCAAGGTCCGCGACCTCTTCGACTCCATGTACAGGGGATACCCCATCGGTTATCTCCTTTTCTGGGAGAACGGTTTTCCCGGGGAACATAAGTTTATCGGCGAAGGGAAAAAGCAGAAGGTCCCGAAGTTGCTGATCGTCGATGGCCAGCAGAGGCTCACCTCCCTTTACGCCGTGGTCAAGGGAAAGAAAGTCATTGGAAAGGACTTCCGCCCCTACGTTATCCGGATCGCTTTCAACCCGCTCGAGGAAAGGTTCGAGGTCACCAATGCGGCCATAGAGAATGACGTGAACTGGATTCCAGATATCAGCGAATTGTGGCGACCGACGACCGTTGCCTTTGAATTCATCACATCTTTCTTGGAAAGAATCAGGTCCAAGCGCGACCTGACGGAATCGGAGAGCAAGAAAGTGGCGGCAGCCATAAGCCGCCTTGAAAAGCTGCTCGATTACCCACTCACGGCTCTCGAGGTGTCCTCCTCGGTGGACGAGGACCAGGTGGCTGAGATCTTCGTGAGGATAAACAGCAAGGGCACCCCGCTCAACCAGGCGGACTTCATCCTGACCCTCATGTCCGTGTTCTGGGACGAGGGAAGGGCGCAACTGGAGGATTTCTGTCGCCGCTCGAAGAATCCCCCTGATGGTGGTAAG
>JBBFMI010000041.1:0-11316 GCA_037478635.1 Candidatus Geothermincolales bacterium
GGGTGGCTTTTCCCTGGCGGCCAGGTAGCCGCATACCACGCATCTCCAAACCGGCACCGGAGTTCCTCGCCACCCCGTCTTAGCGCTGGGTTTCCCGCCGGCTGCCCGCCTGCGCTCCAGCTCCTCCGGGTCGGGCCTTCGCTCCGGTATCTGCCCCTCGATCTTCAGTTTGCCTTCCAGGACCTCCTGGGAAACGTAGAGCGCTCAGTAGCACTGCCCGTACTCGTCCAGGTCAGCGTCCCGGTAATCGCAGGGACAGATTATATCCCGGTCCTTCTCCCTTTCCCCCTCTCCCACGCGGCAGGGACAGAGCATGTACCCATAGCGCTTCTTGTTGCGCAGGAGTCCCTCCACCAGCATGAGCACGAAGTCGCGGTCAGGGTTCAGGTGATAGCCCGCGGTCTCCGCCTCCTCGTGGAGCTTCCGGTAGAGCGCCTCCACCTCATCGGCGGCGACATCGACCATAACGACATCCCCCCTCAAGGTCCACCGCCATCCAAGCCCGTCGAGATAGGTGTCACCCGAGCAATAACTCCCTGTACCTTTCCTCGTTGAAGCCGGCGAGGACCTTCTCCCCGTCGACGACGAGGGTCGGGAAGCTCTTCCTCGGATTCCACCGGGCAACCTCCTCCATGACCTCGTCCCGGGCTTTCCCCTCCAAAAGGTCGACGTAGACGAATTCGTAGCTCAAACCGTTGCCGTCCAGGAACTCCCGGGCCCTCCTGCACCACCCACAGGTGGACAAGGCGAAAAGCAGGAGGTCCTTGTCTTTCTTCTCCCCATCCACCTTCTCAAGGTAGTCTTTCCACATGGCATCCTCCTTTGACATGGCCGTCCGCGTCCCGCAGACCAAGGAACCAAGCGCATCCGCCAGCCGATACATGTACGTTCCCCGCTTTCCGGCGGATTAAACCCTACCGGCAGATCCGACCTCCGGAGATCACCCCCGCAAGCTCCCCTCGAGGATCTTTTCTCGGTCTACTAATAAACCGGGCAAACCCTCGGCGCCATGATCTTCGTCGGGAGGAAGACCCGTTCGGCATAATAGCCTCGCGTTGAGGCCCGGGGTTTACGAATCGACAGGGCCACGAAGAGCGGTAACGTGCCCCATCGAGAGGAAGAACGACATCGAGCGAAGTTGGCCCCGCGATAGCGGGGTAGGTCCGATCGAGATGGATGGACAGGTCTTGCGCGGGTGACCTTGACGACCCTTGGATGAAGGGGGAGTTCCCAAGATGATAGGAACACGCCATCAAAACATCATGAACTCCCGCCCCCGTCACCGGATAGACCACGTCGAGATTACTCCCGGTATGGACCCGGGATGCCAAACGTAAGTCCGCGTTCCCTTGAAGGCCGCCGCGACCAAGATGGTAGACCAGGATGGTATAAAGTGGTAGAAGGGAAAAGAGGCAAGGGTCTTTCCGTGAAGGGCCTGGAAAGCGGGCTTCTGCGGGAGGTGGAAATGGCTGGGGAAAAAGGGATACTCGAGGAATACAGGCCCCTTTTCCGACCCCGAAGCGTGGCGGTGGTGGGGGCGACCAACAATCCTTTCAAGCTCGGTTTCCACGCCCTTGCCGCCGTGAGAAGCGCCGGTTTTGAAGGCGAGATCTACCCCGTGCACCCTCACGAGGAAGAGGTGCAGGGGCTTAAGGCTTATCCCTCGGTGGAGGCACTACCTCCGGGAGTGGAGCTTTTCGTCTTCGCCGTCCCGGGGCCGGTAGCGGTAGAGGAGGTGGGCAAGGCCGCCAGCAGGGGAGCCCGCGCGGGAGTGATCTTCGCCGGGGGGTTCCGGGAAACGGGTGGGGAAGGCGAAAACCTTCAGCGAGAGCTGGTCCTTCGAGCGGGCAGGTCGGGGATGAAGATAGTGGGGCCGAACTGCATAGGGGTCCTCAACCCGGCGGGGAAGCTCAATGCCACTTTCGCCTTTCCCCTTTCCTGGTTCCCCCCGGGAAACGTGTCGGTGGTGAGCCAGAGCGGCGGGATGGGCAACGTGATCCTCAACCACATGCTGGACGAGCGTGTCGGCCTGGCCAAGTTCGTGAGCCTGGGCAACCGGGCCAACGTGGACTTCCACCACATGCTGGAATACCTGGCGGAGGACCCGGAAACGAGGGTGATATGCCTTTTCGTGGAGGGCATCGATCGGGGAAGGGATTTCATGGAAAAGGCCAGGGAAGCCTCCGCCAGAAAACCCGTGCTGGTATACAGCCGGGGATTTTCCGGGAAGGCTTCCCGGACCGCCCTCTCCCACACGGGGTCCTCCGCGACCTCCGAGGAGATCTACCGGGGCGCTTTCCGGCAGGCGGGGATCATCCCGGTGGAGAGCGCCGAGGAACTCGTGTGCGTGGCAAAAGCCTTCTCGCTGGACTCGGTGCCTCCCGGTCCCGGCGTTTTCATGTGCACCCACACCGCGGGCCCGGCCATCGCCCTGGCGGAGATCTGCGAAAGGGGCGGGCTACGATTCCCCGATCTCAGGCCGGACCTTGCCGCCGCCATGGAGGGATTCTTGCCTCCCGGAGTGGTGCCGGGAAACCCGCTTGACGCCTTCGCCTTCGCATGGACCGACCCTTCCATCTACCTGAGGACGGTGGACTTGGCCCTCTCCCAGGAAGACATACACGCCGCGGTGGCGGTGTTCGCGAGCGGCGCCGCCTCCGGCATAGACTTCCCGTTCCGGGAATACGCTGAACTGGGAAGGAAACACGGCAAGCCGGTCTTCCTGTGTCTGTTGGCGCCGTTCCTGGCGCCAGGAGAGCTGGACAGGGCTCGAGAAGAGGGCATCCCGGCCTTCAACACGCCGGAAAAGACGGGAAGGGCGCTGGTGCGGGCAGCGGAATACCGGAAACTCTCCCGCTCGCGAGGTATTCCCGGGTAATGTAACCACAAGTGGCCCGTAGATCCTCCGATGACGACTTGCTTTCGCTTCCCCATGCCCCTGGCACCCTGTCTCATGGCCACACCTGGCCAAAACCATAAGACGGCAATCCCTCCTTCGCCTTGCCCTTCGGGCCCCGAGGCCGGCAACCTCCCCTTGTTGGTGGTATATTGTTAATCTGAAACCCGTCCAGTAGGTCATCTCGGAGCAGGAGGCGCAAGGAGGTCCCCCATGAGCGAGGGCACGCCTGAAAGACCGAAGCTCAGGCTGGTGGAGGCCTTTCCCGTCCTCCAGCAAGGAAGGGAGATGGTGGCCCTGCGCGATCCCCAGGGTTACGCGCCAGGGATGGTCCTCCTCTCCCCTTCCATGTTTTACCTGGCCTCCCTTTGCGATGGCAATCGCACCATCAGGGACCTGCAGGCCGCTTACGTGAGACGCTTCGGCGACATCATCACCAGCGAACAGGTGGCCCGCCTGGTAAAAGAGCTGGACGACAAGCTCCTCCTGGACAGCGAGAGGTTCAGGGCCTACAAGAGGATGCTGGACGAAGAGTACCTGTCCCTCCCCAACAGGCCGATGGCGTGCGCGGGCAGCGCTTACCCGGCTGACCCGAGGATCCTCCTGAACCAGCTGAGGGCGATCCTGGCGAAAGCGGGCGAGCCCGGTGAACCCCTGGAAAGCCTTCCCCTGGCTGGCGTTGCTCCTCACATCGACCTGGAACGGGGAAGGGAATGTTATGGAAAATTCTACCGGTTGCTGTATTCCGCCGGTCAAAGGCCGGCGGACCCGCTGGTGGTGATCCTGGGCACCTGCCACGGCGAGATGAACGGCCCCTTTGCCCTCACCGGCAAGAATTACCTGACTCCCTTCGGGCTGGTGAGGACCGACGTGGAGTTGGCCATGGAGTTGGCCAGGGCCGCGGGCATGGACGGCTTCGGGGACGAGCTCTCCCACCGGTACGAGCACTCCATCGAGGTCCAGCTGCCTTTCCTCTGTTTCCTGTTCGGCGGCGCGGACCGCTTCCGCATACTCCCCATCACCTGCAACTCCTTCCACCAGTTCGTGAAGGAAGGCCGCTCGCCCGGGCAGGACCCCGCTGTATCCTCGTTCGTGTCCGCCCTCAAGGGCCTCATCGGTTCCCACGGGGATCAACTCTTGTTGATCGCTTCCGCCGACCTGGCTCACGTGGGGCGGCGTTTCGGGAGCCTGCTGCCGCTGGACGGGGTAGTCCTCTCCTCGGTGCTGGCAAAGGACAAGGAGATGCTCCGTTTCGCCGAGGAGGGGGACGCGGAAGGCTTTTTCGGATACGTGTCCTCGGAGGGGGATTCTCGACACGTGTGCGGACTCCCGCCCATCTACACCCTGCTCAAGGCCCTGGACGGAAGGAAGGGCACGCTCGTGGACCACTGCCACTGGTTCGACCAAGCCGAAGGTTCGGCCGTGACCTTCGCCGCCCTGGTCTATCCCGACCGGGAGAATGCCACCTGATAGCCTTTTTTCCCTGCGAGCATCCGGCAACCTGGCAAACACCTTGAACGAACGACTGCCTCATGAGCCAGTCTCCATTCGTCAATGGCGGTAACGCACGCTTCCCGCCGCCAACCGAAGGCATCCTCCCGGGGGTGTCTTACGTCATCCACAGTTTTCACCAGCCCCTCCAATATCTCAGGGGAAGCCTTCCATCGCCTGCACGAAGGTATCCCGCGGACAGGGGCTTCATCAATTTCCGGATCCCCATTTCCTGGTCCAGGGAAGAACCCAAGAGAAACGCCCACCCGGATCCTTCATCCCTTCCGGGTCCGTGATGGCCAGGCCTTTCGGCCACCGCGGTCGCGGCAACCGGGATCTAAAAGAAAACCTTGATATCCCTGGGATTTCCTTCCATGAAATCAGTAAAGCCGCGAAAGCGGGGGATAGCAGTGAGCCGGTCAACTACTAAGCTTTAAGCAGATCGATAAACTCCAGCGAGGCGAAAGGCAAAACACCGATTGCCGCCAATTGCCGTCAAGCAGTGGCCAGAGGCGATCCGCGGTATCCATCCCCCAGGGTCAGATCCCCGTGGAACCGAACCCGCCTTCTCCCCGCTCGGTGTCGTCCAGCTCCTCGACCTCCACTACGGAAGCGTTTTCCACTTTCTGGATGACCATCTGGGCGATACGGTCCCCCCTCCTCACCTGGAAGGGCTCGCTGCCAAGGTTTATGAGGATGACCTTGACCTCGCCCCGGTAGTGGCAGTCGATGAGGCCAGGGGTGTTGACGATGCTGACGCCGTGCTTGGCCGCGAGCCCCGATCGAGGCTGCACGAAGGCGGCATACCCCTCGGGCAGGGCCATGGAGAAGCCGGTGGAGACCAGGGCCCTCTGCCCGGGTTGGAGGACCAGGTCCTCGGCGCTCCTGATGTCCAGCCCGGCGTCCCCGGGGTGAGCGTAGCCGGGAAGCTCGACGCCTTTATCGTGCCTCTTCAACCTAAGGGGCACGGAGCCCCTGTCCCCGACGCGTTCCAGGCTCCAGAGGGGGACCACGTCGTAAACCCCGATACTGGCCAGGAAAGCGGCCGCCTCTTCCTCGAGGCCACCCTGTTCCAGTTCCTTCCACCAGAGATCCCCCGGCAGCTCCAGCTCGTATACCTTACCCGGTTTGAACTCGTAGACCAGGCGATGGATTCCCCCCCTACGGCAGGAATATCCCCGGGCGGGCAAGTCCACCGGGTTCACCTTCTCGTTCAAGACCGCGCTCCCCCTGGTGATCACCTGCACCTTGCGGGGCGAGAGGAATATCGAAGGAGGAGAAGCCCGGTAGAAGACCGGAAGGAAAACGGCCGCCTGGTGGCGAGAGCAGATCTCCTCCGTCTTCCTCACCACTTCCGCGAGGGCCTCCTCGAAACTGCTTGCCTCGATCATGATTCCTCCAATACATTAAGTCCTTCTTGGTCTCAGGCATTGCCTACGGGAACGAGCCGATCCCTCGAAAGGGATGGTGCCGCGCTAATCTACCGCTCAGTCCTCCACCAGCGCCACTGCCCTAATCCAGCCGGCACTCGCGCCCTTGATCTTCACCGGGAAACAGAAGAAGGTGAAGCCGAAGGGCGGAAGCTGATCGAGATTGGTCAGCTTCTCGATATGGCAGTAACCTTTCTCTATGGAGGCGAAGTGCCCTTCCCATATTATGGAGGGGTCGTGGCTTTCCTGGAAATCCCTGGCTATCAGGGGAAGCGGTCGGTCCCAGGACCAGGCGTCGGTTCCAGTGACCCTGACACCGTGCTCCAGGATCCACAGGGTGGCCTCCCTTCCCATACCGCAGCCTTTCACCAGGTATTCCGGCTTCCCCCAGTATTTATCCGCGCCGGTCATCACCAGCACTATGTCGCCTTCTTTCAGCTCGTACCCAATACGCTTGAGTTCCTCCTCCACGTCGGACGGAGTCACGAGGTAACCGTCGGGAAAACGGCGGAAATCGAGTACCACCCCCGGCCCCATGCACCACTCCAGCGGTACCTGGTCGATGGTCAGGGCGGGCTTACCCCCGTCCATGGTGGGATGATAGTGCCAGGGGGCGTCCAGGTGAGTTCCGGAATGGGTGGAGAGGGTCACCAGTTCCACCGCCCACCCGAGGCCGCCGGGCAGGTCCCTCTCGGGATCGATGCCGGGAAAGAACTGTGCCATGGACTTGGCCCCTTCCTCGTGCCCCACGTACGTGATCTGGGGTATCATCCCCGGGGGATCGGATGGAAGCCCGTCCTCGATGGCTATGCTCAGGTCCACGAACCTCCTTGCCACCTCGCTCACCTCCCTCGCGGCGCCGCCGTCCACAAACACCCGAAAGGACACATGCAAAAAGTACTCCAACCTGGTGCCCAGGGCAAGCCGATAAGGCAAGGGAAGATGCGAGCTCGAGCGCAAACGCGCGTGTCCCGCGCGCCGCCCGAAGCTCACCCTTTTACAACCACCATCAAGTTATGGGATTATCTGCCAACGGCCTGCCGGCGCTCCGAGCGCTGGTACGGTAAAATCCGGTCCGGAAAAGGTCAGGGAACCAACGATACCGGCAATGCGAGCCGGACAAAGAGATCGTGCCGTTCATCGCCATCGCGCGCAGGCGGGAAAGCCCTGGTTTTAAAAAACTTTCTCACGCTCACCGCGTCCCCTGAGGGCATAACAACGCGCTTTCCCCACCCGTTTGTTTTCCGCGAACCGCCACCAGCGTCCCCGCAGGTCCATTACCCGTCGTTTTTCCTCCAGGCGCGCGTCGACGGTCTTGGCCAACCTTGGACGACAGGGAGATACGAGCATGATTTTCCAGTTTTTCTCACGAACTTCTTATCTCCACGAACAGGCTGTTCTCCTCGGTGTGCCAGGAAGCCCGGCCGTATTCGCCGGTCATCAGCTCGTATATCCCCAGGGCAAGGCCCACCAGATAGGGTTCCACCGCCGGGTTGCAGACCCGCAGGCTTAAAACGCCCTGCTCCATCCTCAGCTCCTCCAGGTAGCCGAGGCCCCTCAATGCCGCTTTCTTCCGCAAAATCTCCACGCCTCCCCTGGCCTCCTCCACTGTCATCGCCGCAAGGGTGTTGCGCCTTTCTCCCTCCACGATGATATCGATGACCCGGTCCCCGAGCTCGTGGGCCAGCTCCCCGAAGACCGCCTTGAGGCCCGGCGTGCCGAAGAAAGCCAGCCTCCTGCCGGTCTCCCTTTCCCGGATTATCCCCGTCTCCAGGTCCCACTCGAACTCCTGGAGGTCCAGGGGCACGCCGCACTCCGCGCATCGCATGTAGGCCATGCCGCAGGCCCGGGCTTCCTCCATCCCGTCAACCCTGAACTCCTCCTCCTCGAGCCTTTCGTCGCCCAGGGAGACCTCGATCTGGTGCCTGCGGGAATCCAGCGCCTGGTAGGTGATCCCCGCTGCCCTCCTCTCCAGGACCTCGGCGGCGCCCTTGAAGTCACCGCAGAAAAGGGGTATGGAGTACGGGTCCTCGATGTAGACGGTGATCCTGCGGGGCATCCCCCTCTCCGGGAACTGTCCCCCAACCGTGATCTTGCCATACCCCATGGCCAGGCCCTGCCGCTCGATGGTCCGGATCATGGCCCGGTAGCCCACGAGCTTCGAGACCGCGCTCAGGTACCAGGGGAGGCTTCTCTTGAGGAAGGCACGGGTGGCCCTGCTCTTGGCGGCGATGACGATCTCCCATAGATGTTCACGGGTGACCCCCAGCTCGGAACAGATGGTCTCCCAGAGGCGGTCAAGGTTATCCGATTCGAAGAAGATCATGCGGTGGACGGGATCCCTCCTCTGGCGGATCACGCCCTCGTCGGTCCAGTTCATGGTGCGGGATATACCCAGAGGTACCCCGCATGTGCCGCAGCGCTCCGTGGGTCTCATAGTCCCTCCCCCCAGTGTATTCTGGCGGCCCTCATCGATCTCGCGCCGAGAGGTACGGCGTGAAAAGCCGCCGTCAACCCCCCAGGTAAGCCTTCTTTACCTCCTCGTTGTCCAGGAGTTCCCGGGAAGTCCCCTCCAGGACGATCCTCCCGTTCTCCAGGACATATCCCCGGTGGGATATAGAGAGCGCCATGGAGGCGTTCTGCTCGGAGAGGAGTATGGTCACGCCCCGACGGTTTATCTCTTGTATGGTCTCCATGATCCTCTTTACCACCAGGGGAGCCAGGCCCAGCGAGGGCTCGTCCAGCATGAGAAGGCGAGGGCGAGCCATGAGGGCCCTGGCTATGGCCAGCATCTGCTGCTCCCCGCCGCTCATGGTGCCCGCGTCCTGCTCGAGCCTCTCCTCCAGTATGGGGAACAGCTCGAAAACCTCCCGGTAACTGCGTTTTACCTCCTCGCGATCCCGGTAGCGGGTATAGGCGCCCATCATCAGGTTCTTCTTGACCGACAGGCGGGGGAAGAGCTTCCTGCCCTCCGGACACAGGGATATCCCCATACGCACTATCCTGTCGGGCCCCAGCCGGTGGATGGGCTCACCTTGAAACAGTATCTCCCCCGAACGGGGACGGATTATCCCGCTGATGGTCCGGAAAAGGGTGGACTTGCCGGCGCCGTTGGCGCCCAGCAGGCATATGAGTTCCCCCTCCTCCACCCGCAGGGAGACCCCGTGGATGACCTCGTGCTTGCCGATCGAACTCTTTACCTCTCTCAGCTCAAGCAATGCATTCCCCCAGATACGCCTCGATGACCGCCGGATCCCTGCACACCTCCTGGGGTGGACCATCGGCGATCTTCACCCCGAAGTTGAGGACCACCAGGCGGTCCACCAACCCCATCACCATCTTCATCTTGTGCTCGATGATGCACACCGTCACCCCGGTATCCCGCACCTTTCGGATCAGCTCTATTATGCGTCCCGTCTCCTCCGGACCCACACCCCCGGTGGGCTCGTCCAGGAGAAGCAAGCGCGGCCTTCCCATGAGGGCTATCCCGATGGCCAGCCTCTTCTGAGCCTCCTGGGGGATGGAGCCAGCGGGCCTGTCGAAATACTCCGTGAGCCCAGTGAAGGCGAGGATCTCCATCACCCTCGCGGTTATCTCGTTCTGCTCCCGCCGGGCCCTCGGGGTCCTGAGCAGGACGTCGAAAAGGTTGGAGCGGGTCCTCATCCGGTAACCTATGGCCAGGTTGAGGTAGACCGGCAGTTCCTCGAAGAGGGCCGTGGTCTGGAAAGTCCTGCCAATCCCCTCCCTTGCGACCCGGTGGGGAGGCCATCCGGTGACGTCCTTCCCGTCCAGGCGTATCCTCCCCTCGTCCGGCTTCAGCGTGCCTCCTATGAGGTTGAACAAGGTGGACTTCCCGGCGCCATTGGGACCGATGAGGCCCAGGATGCTCCCCTCCTCGACGGTGAAGTCCACCTTGTTCACCGCCACCAGCCCGCCGAAACGTTTCGTGACGCTATCCACCTCCAGGATAACGCTCAACCTGCCACCTCCTCTCCGGGAGAAGCGGGGGCTGAACGCTTTTCCCTTATCCAGTCCTTGAGCTGGTTGATCCCGCCCACCAGGCCGCGGGGGAAGAATATGATGATCAAGATCAGCAATATGCCGAAGCCCACGTACCGGAATTCACCAAGACCCTTTATCTTCTCCAGCAGGAAGTACAAGCCCACCGCCCCCAGCACCGGCCCGGCCAGGGTGGCCACCCCTCCGATGAGCACGTATATCAGGACGTAAAAAGAATGAAGATAGCTGGTGATGGAATAATCAACCCTGCCCGAAGCGGTGGCGAAGAGAGCCCCGGCTAAACCGGCGAGGAAACAGCTCACGGTGAAGGAGAGCAGCTTGTAGCGAAAAGCGCTTATCCCCACCGACTCGGACAGGCCTTCATTGCTCAGGATGGAGAGAAAGGACGCCCCGACTATGGACTTCACTATCTGCCTTACCACCAGCACCGTCAGGACCAGGAAAGCCAGGACGAAATAGTACCTGGCCAACCGACTCGAAAGCACCGCCGGCACGGTGAAGGGCTGGCCCGCTAACCCACCGGAAAGCCAGGTCCAGTTCTCGAAGGTGGCGTAGACGATCACGTTGAAGCACAGGGTCACTATGGCGAAGTAAGGCCCCCGGGTGCGGAAGGAGGGCAGGCCGATCAAAAACCCGATGAACGCCGTGAGCAGGCAGGTAAGGGGAAGGGCAAGCCAGTAGTTTATGCCCACCCTCTCCACCATGATGGCCAAGGAATATGCGCCTATGCCCACGAGGGCCCCGTGGGCCAGGCAGGCCTGGCCGGTGTAGCCCAGCACGAGGTTGAGGCTGCTCGCCGCCACTGCCCACACCATGGCATAGGTGAGGACGATCATATTGTACTTTCCGGCGCTGGACCTCTGGAAAAAGAGGGGGAGAACCACCGCCACCGCCAGGAGCGCCAGCGCCACCATTATGTTGAGATTTAATCTCTTCTTCATCACGCAGCCCTCTCTCCGAACAGCCCTGTGGGCCTCACCGCCAGGATGATTATAAGAAGAGCGAAGGCGAACACGTCCTTGTACGTGGATGAGATATAGGCCACACCCAGGGCCTCGATGATCCCCAGCAGATAGCCGCCGGCTATGGCCCCCTTTATGCTCCCCAGTCCCCCGATCACCACGATCACGAAGGCCTTGAGGATCAATAGGCCTCCCATCTCGGGAGTTATGGCACCCAGGGGAGCCATAAGCACCGCCGCCACCCCCGCCAGGGCAGAGGCGATGGCGAAGGTGAGGGCAGAGATGCGATTGACGTTGATACCCACCAGGGAAGCCCCCTCCCGGTCCTGGGCCATGGCCTCTATGGCTATACCCAGCCGGGTACGCTTGATGAACCACTGCAGCAGCAGGAGGATCACCAGGCTGCCGGCGCCGACCTGCAGCAGGGCGAGCGTCAGGTTGAAGCCCAGGCCCGAGAGGGAGAGCACGCCGATGACGAAGCCCGCACCGGCGGTGATGAGGATGATCTCGATCACCG
>JBBFMI010000042.1:0-11287 GCA_037478635.1 Candidatus Geothermincolales bacterium
TTCTTCATCCGGGGAAAGAACCAGATACCGGCCAAGGAGATAATCGCGGGCGACATAGGCGGAGTGGCAAAGCTATCCCAGACCGCCACCGGGGATACCCTCTGCGACAAGGAGACGCCCATAGTGCTCCCGCCCATCGAGTTCCCCGAACCCCTCATGTCCCTGGCGGTGGAGCCGAAGACCAAGGGGGACGAGGACAAGCTATCCACCGCCCTGAGCAAGCTCTGCGAGGAAGACCCGTCCTTCCACGTCTACCGAAATAACGAGACCAAGCAGACGATCATCTCGGGTATGGGTGAGTCCCACCTGGACATCATGGTCGATCGGCTGACCAGGAAGTTCAACGTCAACGTGAACACCTCGCTGCCGAAGGTGCCTTACAAGGAGACCATCAGGAAATCAGCCAAGGCGGAGGGTAAACACAAGAAGCAGACGGGCGGACACGGCCAGTTCGGCATCGCCTGGGTGGAGATCGAACCCCTCGAGCGGGGGGCAGGCTTCGAGTTCGTGGACAAGATAGTGGGAGGGGTTATCCCCAAGCAGTTCATCCCCTCGGTCGAGAAGGGGATCAGGAAAGCCATGGAGGAGGGTTACCTCGCGGGGTATCCCATCGTAGACCTGCGGGCCACCGTGTTCGACGGCAAGTACCATCCGGTGGACTCTTCCGACATATCCTTCCAGATAGCCGGCTCCCTGGCCTTGAAGAACGCGCTGGCCGATGCCGATCCTTACCTGCTCGAGCCCATAATGAACGTGGAGGTCTTGGTCCCCGAGGAATGCATGGGCGACGTGATCGGGGACCTGAACGCCAAAAGGGGCAGGATCCTGGGAATGGAACCGGAGGGAGGATTGCAGAAGATAAGGGCTCAGGTGCCCTTGGCGGAGATGTTGCGCTACACCATCGACCTGCGTTCCATCACCGGAGGAAGGGGCACTTTCCGGATGGAATTCTCCCACTACGAGGAGGTACCCTCCCACATCGCCCAGAAGATAATAGAGGAGGCTAAGAAGGAGAAGGAGAGCCAGTGAACACCCCCTCCTATATAAACCCCCCTCATCTGGAGGGGGGGGTTTTCTTCTTCCGGGTGGCTCATGGGCGCTTGAACGGGGCCAATTTCAAAATCCCATCGGAAGAACGGGTTTCATGCCCCGCCTTTCATCGATCGGAGAGCGCCTGGCATTGCCCCTTATATCCTGGAAGTCCATCTGCTCTGGTCGAGATCCGGGATACAAAACCTTTTAGCGACGTGACGAAATAGGCGATCGAGAAGTTGCGACGCGTTTTTTGCGTCGATTGATCTATTATCCCTCTCGCAAGACCTCCTCCATGGCCTCCCTAAGCCGACGGTAGCTATCCTCCACCGACTCGGGCAAAACCTTGGTCTCTGCGAGGATGGGCATGAAATTGGTATCTCCCTGCCACCGGGGCACGATGTGCAGGTGAACGTGCCCCTCATAGCCCGCCCCGGCAACCCTACCCAGGTTCATCCCCAGGTTAAAACCCTCGGGCTTCATGGCCTTTCGAATGGCTTTTAGGCAAAGAGAGGCGAGCCTCATCATCTCCGCCTGTTCCTCCGGGTCAAGCTCATCCAGGCTGGCCAGGTGCCGGTAGGGGCTCACCATCACGTGCCCGGTGTTGTAGGGAAACAGATTGAGCATTACGAAGCACCTTTCGCCCCGGTAGATTATCAGGGATTTTTCATCATCTCCATTGGGTTTGGTGCAGAATATGCATTCGTCATCCTTCTTTTCGCCCATAGCCTCGATATACCTCATCCTCCAGGGTCTCCACATCCTGTCCATGAGTCACCACGCCCTGTTCGTCCCCACGACCCGAGCCCGAAAAACGGATCAGTCCCACGCCGATTCCCGGGAACGCTCGTCGATCCATCTCTCGGCCCTGTCCAAGAACTCCTCGAGGCTCACCCCCCTCGTGTCCTTTCCGTTCCGGTCCCGGACGGAAAGGGTGCCGCTTTCAACTTCCCGGTCTCCCACCACGATCGAAAAGGGCACCTTCTGAATCTGGGCCTTCCGGATCTTCATGCCCACTGTCTGGCGTTCATCGTCGACCTCAGCCCTTATACCCCTCCCCTTAAGCTTCATTTCTACCTCACGGGCATAGTCCAGGTGCCGGTCTGCGATGGGTATGATCACCACTTGGAGGGGCGACAGCCAGAAGGGAAGGTGGCCACCGTAATGCTCCAACAGCACGCCGTAAAACCTCTCTATGCCCGCCAGCACCACCCGGTGGATCATCACCGGTCGATGGGGTCGGTTGTCCGGTCCCGCGTAGGTCAGGTCGAATCTCTCCGGGAGGTTGAAATCCGCCTGAATGGTAGGTCCCTGCCACAACCTCCCGATAGCATCCCTGAGCTTCACGTCGATCTTGGGCCCGTAGAAAACGCCCTCTCCCGGATCCACCTGGTACTCGACGCCCAACCTCTCCAGGGAACGCCTCAGGGCACCAGTGGCCTTCTCCCATAGCTCCTCGCTCCCCACGGCCTTTTCCGGCCGGGTGCTCAGATAGAC
Organism: Candidatus Geothermincolales bacterium; assembly: GCA_037478635.1. Classification (GTDB taxonomy): domain Bacteria; phylum Actinomycetota; class Geothermincolia; order Geothermincolales; family RBG-13-55-18; genus JACVJK01. The sequence continues at coordinate 2,530 of JBBFMI010000042.1, forward strand.
CTCGTATTGGTCAAACCCGAAGGTCCGCAGGCAATAGAAGGCAAAATCGAGTATCTCCCCTATCTGTTCCTCTATCTGGTCCTCCCGGCAGAATATGTGGGCATCGTCCTGGGTGAACCCCCTGACCCTCATCAACCCGTGCAACACTCCCGACCTCTCGTAACGGTACACGGTCCCGAGCTCGAAGAACTTTATGGGCATCTCCCGGTAGCTGCGTGGCCTGGTCTTGTAGATGAGGATGTGGCCGGGACAGTTCATGGGCTTTACCACGTAACGGGCCCCGTCTTTTTCGAACGAATACATGTTGTCGCTGTAATAGTCCATGTGGCCGGATATCTCCCACAACTCCCCCTTGAAAAGGTGAGGGGTTACGACCATCTGGTAGCCCCTTTTCCTGTGCTCCTCCTTGAGGAAATCCTCTATGATCTCCCTTAGGATCGCCCCCCTGGGATGGTAGAAGACCACGCCTGGGCCTGCTTCCTCGTGGAAACTGAAAAGGTCCATCTCCTTCCCCAAACGGCGGTGGTCCCGCCTCTCCGCCTCCTCCAGAAAATGAAGGTATTGCTCCAGGTCTTCGTGATCCAGGAAGGCGGTGCCGTATATCCTCTGCAGCATGGGTCGGCTCTCGTCTCCCCTCCAGTAGGCGCCCGCGAGGCTCAAGAGCTTGAAGTTCTTCAGCATCCCCGTCCGGGGAAGATGAGGACCCCTGCACAGGTCGACGAAATCCCCCTGCCGGTATATCGTTACCCTATCCTCCTCCATCTCCTGGAGCAGCTCCACCTTGTAGGCCTGGCCCTTCTCCTCGAAAAAGCGGATTGCCTCCTCACGAGGCCAGCTCTCCTTCACCAGGGGCAGGTCCCTTTTCACGATCTCCATCATCTTATCCTCGATCTTGGAGAGGTCTTCCGAAGATATCTTGGCCGGGATATCGAAGTCGTAGTAAAAACCGTCCTTTATGGCGGGACCTATGGCCAGCTTCGTACCGGGGAAAAGCTCCATGACCGCCTGGGCCATGACGTGAGCAGCGGTATGGCGGTAAACATCCCGGGCTTCCTCGTCTTCCCAGCCAAGGAGTTCAAGCTCCCCTTCCTCGACGGCCTCGGAGAGACCTACCAAGCGCCCGTTGAGGCGTGCCGCTATATAACGATCGGTCGAGCCTTGCCCCAGTCCTTCCAGCAGATCCAAGACCCTCGTGCCCGGGGCGACTTCCCTCTCCTCGCCGTCCACTCTTACCTTCAACGATCCTCTATCTCCTTGGACCACCATACCGGCTACCACCTTCCGGAATCTCTGATGATCTACACGGACAAGAAAATAACACAGAAGCAAAAAACCAATAACCCTTTACAACCTGGCGATTTTACCGGTAGCGGAGAAAAGACCGGCTTCAGGGTGTCGTTCCCCCGTCTCTTTCCTCCAGGATGACCTCCAGTTCCACGTCATCGAGGTCGGGCATGATCTCCTCCTCGGCAAGCCGCACCCTGAAGAAGACGTCCTTTCCCGACTTCCCCCTCTCCAGGCTCGCCAGCGCCAGCAGCTTCATAAGGTGGGTTACGGAATTCCTGCCCCTGGCCACGAACCTCGGCCTTGCCCCCGCTTCCAGCGCCTTTTCGATACGCCTCATAAGATCGGCTCCGGAGAACCCGTCATCGACCTGGATCGGCTCTGAAAGTCGCTCGCGGAATGCATCTTCCTCCACCGCCCTTTTCTTCGCCTCCAACTGGGCTGCTTTTTCGGGGGTGACCAGCAGGTCGTCGACCGAGTCGAATATGAACCCGCACCGCATACAGAAATACGTGTCTACGGGGTTCAACTCCTCGCAGTTGGGACAGATTATCCTCGCGCCCTCATCCGCTTTATCCCTTGCGGAAGCGGCCCTTCTGGCCTCCGACGAGATCAGTTCATCGAAGCGAGAAAAACACAGCGAGCAATACGAAGCGTTTTCGGGGTTATCGGCCCCGCAAGCCGGGCATTTCATCAATCTCCTCCTTTCCTATCGCCCCGCCACAAAGCTAACGCAAAACGGCCACCTCTGGGGATGTCTTTCCTTATTATTAATCGCCTCCATGAAGCGGGGCTTGAGGGTTGTGTCCGAATAAATAAGCGGCCTTAGCTCGGCCGCTCGTATTCTGGTGGGCGCGGAGGGGATTGAACCCACGACCTCTTCCGCGTCAAGGAAGCGCTCTCCCACTGAGCTACGCGCCCTTGCGAAAACGCCGTCGAGATTATTTTCGTAGATGATCCGTTCGTTTTCAAGAAACCGCGTCCAGGTCGCGGACTTCCAAGCGCGTATTGCAAACAAATGGAGGCGGCGACCGGATTCGAACCGGTGATCAAGGTTTTGCAGACCTTTGCCTTACCACTTGGCTACGCCGCCTCTGGCCCTATATTAACATCAAAGGTAGGCGCTCGGCCTACCTTTTCTTCTTGGAGCGGAAGACGGGACTCGAACCCGCGACCCTCACCTTGGCAAGGTGATGCTCTACCAACTGAGCCACTTCCGCTCGCCCTTTAGAATTTTATCACTGATAATCTGCTTTCTCAAGGTCCCTTCCCGGGATCGCCATCCTCTATAAAGATAGAAGTAAGGAAAACGGCAAAATTGTCAAGAGTGAGTCATGGAAGCGTGTAATGCTCAGCGACTCGCCTCTTTCTGTAAGACCTTGCTCACGATTATCAGGCGGGAAGCCCGGTCCCTCAATGCCCGCTTGAACTCCATGACCATTTTCTCGAACTCCGGAGTAGGACGATAGGAATATATCGCCTCCTCGGCATCTCCGGTTTTCTCCTCCCTGGAAAGCACCCCCTTCTCCACCAGCCTTTCGAGGTGAGGCTCGATGTCGGAACCGAGGCGTCCGATGCTCAGGGCGAGGCTCGATGGGGTCCCCACGGCATAGGGGTTCTCGTGAAAGAAGAGGATAAGATCCCAAGCTATGAAGGAATCCAGGTATTCCTCCACGAATTTCTCCACCCGAGGGTCGATGTTCTCGAAGTCCAGCATCTGTTACGGTCCTTGCACTCTTAAACTTATCGGAAGAACTCCTCCGCCTTCCTCTTACGGCGGATGGTCCTGGGGTTACCGCTTAGGATCCCCTCCCGATCCTCGAAGGGCTTGCCCACTACCACTCCCTGGGAGGTAATGAACAGTTGGCGTATTCGCTTGTCGTGATCGGAAGCCCTGTGTTTGAGCACGAATATGGCCCGTTCCATGCTGGAGGATATCTCCACATAACGTAGTTGTATTATGGTATCCACTATGAACGACAGGCCTGCCTCTGCCACCGACATGTCCCCTGTTATGTACGCGTCCTCTTGCGTTACCATCAAGGTCACGCCGTGGCGTAACATGCCGTTGAGGAAGGAGTACATGATCTCCCGTAGCTCCACCGGATCCTGGGTAAGCCTTTCCAGCTGACTCATCGAATCGACCATGATCCTCTTTGCTTCCAACTCCTCAACGGTTCGGTCGAGGAGCCTACCGGGCTTGCGTATCTCCTCGAAAAACACGGAGGGAGAGGTGAACAAGGTCCTGAGGCGGCCTTCCTGCTCCAGCGCCTTTAAATCATGGCCTATCGAAAGGGCGTCCCGGTAAATCTGTCGGGGGAACTCTTCAAAAGTCACGATGAGGCCTGGCTCACCGTATTCCTTCACCCCTCTACATATGAACTCCAGGCCGATGCAACTCTTCCCCGTTCCAGGTGCCCCCTTTACCACTGCGACGGAATGGGTGAGCAGGCCCCCTCCCAACATCTCGTCCAGGCCTTGAATACCGGTGGGAACCCTCTCGTCCTGTGACGATGACATATCCTTACCTCGTATGTTCTCCGTCAGCCGACTACCTTATTTTACACCATGGCCACCGGCAGGACTCAGGACCAGTCCAGGCCTTAGCCTTTTCCATATTACCTTTTGCCGATTTCTAGGTGGATCATTCCAGAAGAAACCCTCAAAACCGTTACTCTTCTTATGCTTGACCGGATAGGTGGACATTTTTAGTTCGGCTTTGAGGTCCGGTCTCGTAACCTCACTGCGATTAAGGCTCTTCCCTTCCAAAGAAAGAATAGCCGGGGCGAAGAGCTCTCCCCGGCCGTCGAAGGACGAGATGCGCTGAGGCTGATGGCAAAAACGGTTCAGTGGAGGAAACAGTGATGGCAAAAACTATCGTCTATATCCCTCCGTAGCCTGTGACAGTAGGCCACGAAGCCCACGAGCTCCATGGTCTCCTCGTCCCTCATCTCTCGTAGAACGTGCAAATTGTCACAGAAGAAGAAATCATCTAACTTGAGATCGCCTTTCCTTCTCAAGATCATCACCACCTTTCAGTTTTTAACTTTAGCATCAATCATTAACTCTGTCAACATAATCTGTGGGCTCTCGCGAAATCTCCCGGGAAAATCTCCTCCCATCGCGGCACCTTTTCCGGATCACCTCGGGAAGCGACAAACCGGATAGCCAATCTCTCCAGCGGTCCCTACCAAGGACCTCAAGGGGCGTATCCCTAAAAACCTGGTTCGGGCGACTTTTCTCTCCAGCGTGCCGAATCAAAGCACCGACGCGGAAGTGCACGGATTATCTAGGCCAGGTCGGCCCTTATTCATAAAACCATGCCCGTTGTATAATCACTCCGCCAATACTGGACGCGTGCTTAGGAGGAAACATGGCCAAGGACCTCGATAAGATCTTCAAGCCCGACTATCTCGCCCTGGTGGGCGCCTCGAACGTCCCGTCCAAATGGGGATCGTTCCTGTTGGTCAACATCCTCGCGGGAGGTTTTCCGCCCGACAGGGTCTTCCCGGTAAACCCCAAGGAAGAAAAGGTACACGGGTTGCCCTGTTACCCCGACTTGCACAACCTCCCCGTAAGGCCAGACCTGGTGGTCATCGCGACCCCTGCCAAAACCGTTCCCGGCATCCTGGAGACCTGCGGCGAGCTAGGCATCGAGCACGTGGTCGTCATCTCGTCGAACTTCTCGGAAGTGGGCGAGGAGGGAGCGCGCCTGGAGAGGGAAGTGGCGCAAGTCGCTCTCAAGCACGGCATCCACGTGGTGGGCCCCAATACCATGGGAGTGGTCAACGCCCAGACCCGCCTCTACGCGGTGGGGGCGCCCATGCAGCTGCGTCCGGGCCGCATCTCTTTCGTGTCCCAAAGCGGGAACGTTGGGGCGAACATGCTGGGATGGGCCATGAACCAGGGAATAGGATTCGGAAAGTTCGTGGGAAGCGGCAACGAGGCGGTCCTGCACTCCGAGGATTTCATCGAATATTTCGGCGACGATCCGGAAACGGATCTTATCTTGGCTTACCTGGAAGGCCTGGATGACGGACGCCGCTTCATGGAGGTAACGAAGAGGATAACTCCCCGGAAACCCCTGGTGGTCCTGAAGTCGGGGCGCACCGAGGAGGGGAGCAAGGCCGCAATGTCCCACACCGGCTCCCTGGCCGGGGCCGACGAGATATACTCTGCCGCCTTCACGCAGGTGGGCGCGGTGAGGGTCGACACATCCCAGGAGATGTTGGACCTGGCCAAGGCCTTCACCAGGTTGCCGTTGCCGAAGGGGGACCGGGTGGGCATCATGACCCTGGGAGGAGGATGGGGGGTATTGGCCACTGACGCGGTGGCCCAGTGCGGTTTGAGGCTCGCCCGCCTGGACGAGCAGGTAATGAGGGTCTGCGATGAGCATCTCCCCCCCTTCTGGAGCCGGGGTAACCCGGTAGATCTCGTGGGCAATATCTACATCGAAACCCACCTGGCGATCATGGAGGCCATGGTAAGGTCTCCCGAGGTGGATGCGGTGGTGGTGCTGGGATCCCTGGGAACTGGCACCATGATCGGCCTCAACGTCCTGGTGTCTCAGAACCTCATCTTCCAGATGAGCGAGGACTCGATGAAGGCCTTCTTCGCGGATCTCAGGAACAGGAACGAGAGGTTCCTCCACAAGGCGGTTGAGCTAATGCGGGAACACGACAAGCCCATCGTCTTCGTGGAGATGCAGTTCATAGGCGAGGAGTACCTGAGGGACTTGGAAGCGGGAAAAACGGTTATTTTCACAAGTCCCGAGAAGGCGGCCAACATCCTGGCCAAGATGCTCCAGTACCGCAGGCACAGGGAAAGGGTCGGCACGGCGGATTGATCATCTCGGTCGAAGTTAATGGCCTCCTATCCCTGGCGACCTTCCGAAATCTTGTCGGATGGAATGGAACCAAGGCTGGAGCAAGGACCTTCCGGGAGACATCCACCGAAAAGGCAGCCTTTTGGATAAGCTCCTTTTGCCCCTTGACCCGTTTAGCTGACCCGGCAGGTTTGCTCCGTCTCAACGACGGATCACTACCTCTCCGTTGGATGAGCTCCCTGAACCTGAATTTCTGAAAGATCTACCTGATAAAAGGAGGGGCATCCAGCCCCTCCTCCAAATATAAACGGGGTTTTCCTCTGCGAGGTCAAAGCATTCAGGGTTGTTTATGTTCCCTCGGCAAAACGAGGCCTCAACCTCTCCTCGTTCCATATGGTGAAGATGCCCTCTTCGGGACAGCGGGGCATGGGCTCGTTCTCGTCCTTGTGCTCGTATTCATAGCCACACTTATCGCAATAATACTTGCCCGCCGGCGCCTTATCTCCCGTGGTGATTACTACATCGTGATGCGTCATCCGGTTCACCTCCGTATTCCCGTGGGATCCGCTCCCAACTCCGCAAGACCAAAAACATTTTGGTATCCGGGGCGGTCAAAGTCAACCCTGGCGGTCATCCCGGGTCATCAACCCATGGAGAGACTGCCCTCGAGGGCTCGGTGGATCACGGTCCCCTCAACCCACCGCCCTCTTGATGGAGTCCAGTAGCTCGCCTATGGTGAAGGGTTTCACCAGGTAGCTCTCCACTTGGTAACTCTTGTCTCCCTCCATCTCCTCCACCGCCCGCTTCATGGCGGAGATCACGATGAGGGGGACGTATTTAAGCTCCTCGTTTTCCTTTATGCGCCGGTAGACCTCGAGTCCGTCCACGTGGGGCATCATCAGATCCAGGAGGATAAGGTCGGGTTTTGCTTCCAGTAGCCTTGGGACCACGTCCCTGCTTTCCGTGAAGCCGAGGACATCGTACCCGTGCTTCTCCAGGATCAGAGACACGAGGTCTATCATGTCAGGGTCGTCTTCTATGTAAGCGATCCTTTTCATTGTCAGCTCCCTTTTGCCTCCTGCGACCCTATTTCATTTATCGTGCATAGCTCGTTTCGCCTTGAACAGGTCGAGGAGGACCACGGTCCCGAAACCGGCAACATTGTGCAGCCCTCTAACCTCAATCAACGCCATCACGTCAAAGACCCCTCATGTATTCTGGCCTCAACATGCTCGGGTCGGACAATGCCCTATCGATGGTCTCTATCAGGCGTTCCCTGTCCCGGTTCAGCGTACCTGCCAGTGGAAGATAATTGGAAGCGTGGTTGGTGCGGAAAACGCAGCCATCCAACCGACAGTTTCCGAGAAAAGCGCGCAGCTCCCTCAACAACCCTTCCTGATCGGGCATGTGAAATCTTCCCTCTTCCCAGTCCCGGTAAAGTGGGGTCCCCGGAACGAGCATGAGGGTGAGAGCGCTCAGATAGTGTGGGTTCATCCTGGACACAGCCTCCGCGCTCTTCACGGCATGGTCAATCGAGCCATCGACCCCTCCCAGGCCGAGGAGGACGATGACGGAAGTCAATAACCCGCATTCCTTGGCCTTCAAGACGGCCTCCACCATCTCTTCGGCGGTGCTCCCCTTCTTAACCCTTTCCAGGACTCGGTCATCGCCGCTTTCCAGTCCGAGGTAGACTATTCCCAATCCGAGGCGGCGGAGCTCCTTCAACTCTTCTTCGCTCTTCCCGAGAATATCGGCAGCGTTGGAATAAATTCCCACTCTCTCCAACCGCGGGAAAGCCGTTCTCAACCTTTCCAGGATGAAGGAAAGTCGGTCGGTGGGAAGGCACAGGGCATTCCCATCGGCAAGGAAGACCCTGCGGGTCCAGGGAAAGGCCAGGCATGCCTCGTTGATGTCCTGGACCACCTCGTCAAGCCGCCTGGGGCTGAATCTCACCCCTTTGTAGGTAGGACAGAAAGTGCAGGCATTATGAGAACAGCCGTAAGTGACCTGCAGAATATAACTCCGGGCTTCACTGGGAGGCCTTATGACGATTCCCTTGTAACGCATATTCCCTGCTTCCACCCCCTATCCGGTGGATAGGCATAAATATACCACCTACGGGGAGATTGGGGAAATACGACCTTGCACATCCTGTTGGGCTCTGCGAAGAAGGAGAAACGGGCACCCCTCTGCTTTACGAACTCTTAGGAAGGTCGTGTAGCCAAGGACCTGCACGGGCTCTTTTTCCTTCCCCGCGTTCCCCTATCTCATCGCCATCTTCAAGAGACTTTCTACAATAAGCTCATGTCGATACTGCCTGTTCTCCCGTCTTTTATCTGCGTGTAGGGTCTTATGCCAGGGCAATAAAGGGGTGGTCTTTTCTTTCCCGTTTATGTCTTATGAAAGGGTCGAGAAAAACGCTCTCGCGTTCACGTGGCCGCCAGAAGTCTTGGACGCCTCTTTTCCTGCCTTCGGCCTATATTTGTCCGGTAGCACAAAACCCTTGATGAGAAGGTCGAAATGCCTCGATTCCTATGCGGTGCCCGTCCCGCTCAGCACCTCCCGGATGGGCCTCGGCCTTCCTTCCTCGGGTATCGTTCCTTCCCGGAACAGCAGCTTTAGGAAGGATTGCTTCAACCCTTCGTCCAC
>JBBFMI010000043.1:0-11230 GCA_037478635.1 Candidatus Geothermincolales bacterium
GTCCATGGTGCGGCGAGCTGGTGCCGGATGATGCCCTCATCTGCCACAGGTGCGGAAACAAGTTGGGCGAAGAAGGTGCGGGCGAGGATATTGCGCCTACAACCACGGGCACAGCGGTGGGGGAATGGCGGTCGGTGGCCAGGTCTCGCGCCATAGCCAAACTTCCTTCCCGGAAGAGGAGGGTATGGCGGTATGGCATGACCCCCCTGATATACGGGTTGCTGGTGTTGGCCATCGCCTCATGGATCGGGCTCAGCCTCACCATATGGGGAAACCCTTCGCCCCTGGACCGGTCCGCGACCCTCTTCAAATCCTTGGCAAGGGGTGATGAAGAGGCCTTCCTTGCCTGTTTCAGGGAGGACCAGAGGGAAAGGGGCCGCGAGATCTTCAAGGAAGCCCTGGTCGAATACGGAGCGGGCACCTCTTTCAGGGAACTCGAGTTCAACGTGGAATCCGACGACGGATACGAGGCGCTGGTCCGACTGGAAAGGGCGACCGTAGAGGGCGGGAGGTTTGCCGGGAAGGAACTGGGCCGACAGGACGGCATAATCCTCCTGTGGGAAAACCACCGGGGAAGCTGGTACCTGGACCCCGCGCGCTCGAGGATAACCCCCATTTGATCGGTGGGTTACCTTCGTTAACCTGCATTCCTTGAAAAAAATTCTCTCCGATGGCGACGGTGAAAAATCGCCTCCCCGGTGATAGAATATGCGTGTCAGGCCGAAGTGGCGGAATGGGTAGACGCGCTGGTCTCAAAAACCAGTGGGGTTTCCCCGTGCCGGTTCGAGTCCGGCCTTCGGCACCAGAGGAAAGGGCGAAAGCCCTTTTTATTTTCGTCGCTTGTCGCCCTTAAGGCGGGTGTAAAAGGGGGCGGCTACATGTCATCCCCGCCATATAGCATAAGGCGCGTAGCCGTTGTGGGTCCTTCTTGACCGGCAACGTTCAAGGGGGAATTTCGGACAGAAGTGCCCATGTAGGGAAGATGGAGGGAAAAAAACCTGTTTTCGTCCTGGTAGACGGCCATAGCATGGCTTACAGGGCTTTTTATGCCCTGCCCCCCGACCTCAAGACCAGCACCGGCCAGCTGACCAACGCCGTTTTTGGCTTCACCTCCATGTTGATAAAGCTCCTCGAGGAGCTGAAACCCACCCACCTCCTCGTGGCCTTTGACAAGGGGAAGCCTGAATTCAGGCTGGAAAAGTTCGAGGATTACAAGGCCCATCGCAAGCCCATGCCGGATGAACTCCGGGAACAACTGGACGTGATAAAAGCGGTGCTGGAGTCCATGGAGATCCCGGTGGTGGAAGTAGATGGCTACGAGGCGGACGACGTGATCGCGACCCTGGTGGAAAGTCTGCCAGAGGGAAGCGAGGTGTACGTGGTCACCGGAGACCGGGACGCCCTCCAGCTGGTAAGGCCGGGGGTGAAGGTGGTGGCGACCCGCAAGGGCATCACCGACATCGTCGTCTACGACGAGGAAAAGGTGCGCGAGCGCTTCGGCATCGGGCCCGAGCAGGTGGTGGATTACCTGGCCCTGAAGGGCGATGCCTCCGACAATATACCCGGAGTGGAGGGCATAGGGGAAAAGACCGCCGCCAGGCTCTTGCAGGAGTTCGGTTCACTGGACGGTATCTACTCCAACCTGGATCGGCTGGAAGGTGGGCGCTGGAGCAGGCTCCTGGCGGAGAACCGGGAGGTGGCATACCTGAGCCGGGAGCTGGCGAATTTACGCAGGGATGCGCCTGTCCCCGCCGGGCTTCTCGAATCGGCCCGGCTCAAGCCCTGGGACAGGGGAAAGATATCGGCCCTTTTCTCTTCCCTCGAGTTCAGGACGCTATACCGACGGCTGGAGAACCTGGGCGAGGCCTTTTCCTTTCGGGATAGCACGGAAGAGAGCCTTACCGTCGGGGAAGAAGCGTATCCCCGGCTCGAGGTGAAAATCGCCCTGCGGGGAGAAAGGGAGGTCGAAGAGCTACTGGCGGACGCGGCATCCTCCGGGAGATTATCCCTTTACCCGAACATATCGGGGGAAGGATTCACGGAGGGGAGGTTGACAGGGCTCGGCCTCTGTTCCGGGAGCAGGGGTTACTGGCTGGACTTCTCCCTCCCCCAGGCACCAGCCCTCCTGGGCCTGATCCTCAAGCGGGTTTCCGGAACCGGCGCGGAGGTATACGGTTTCCGGGTAAAGGACTTCATGGTCCAAGCCTACAAGGTCACAGGTGTCCTGCCGGGCGACATTTTCGACGTACAGCTTGCGGCGTACCTGGTGGATCCCTCGGCCGTCTCCCACGACCTTGAGAGCTGTTGCTCGCGCTTCCTGGGACAGACGATTCTTCCGGGAGGAACCGGCCAGTTAAGCCTTCTCGAGGAAAGGGAGGCGGGCGAAGAGGAGATGGAAAGGGCTCTGGTGGTCATGCGCCTCAGGGGGCCGGTGGAAGCCGAGCTGGGCTCCCGGGGGCTTTCCCGCCTTTTCCATGAATTGGAAACCCCTCTACAGGGTGTCCTGGCCGAGATGGAGATAAGCGGCATAAGGATAGACACCGAGTGCCTGAGGGAGATGGAGAGGGACCTGGACGCCGAGCTGTCAAGGCTGGAGAGGGAGGTCCACGAACTCGCAGGCCGCCCGTTCAACCTCAACTCGCCCCACCAACTCTCCCAGGTTCTCTTCCAAGAACTGGGACTGGAGCCCATAAAGAAGACCAAGACAGGTTATGCCACCGACGTGTCCGTGCTCATGGCGCTGCGGGATCGACATCCGATAGTAGACCTCCTGCTCCGCTACCGGGAGCTGTCCAAGCTTAAGGGGACCTACGTGACCTCGTTGCTCAAACTGGTGAACCCGGCCACCGGTAAACTTCATACCTGCTTCAACCAGACCGTGACCGCCACCGGAAGACTTTCCTCCAGCAATCCCAATCTCCAGAACATTCCCATAAGGACAGAGTCGGGAAGGAACATCCGCAAGGCTTTCCTCCCCGATGTCCCGGGAGGTAGCCTTCTTTCCGCCGACTACTCCCAGATCGAGCTGCGGGTACTGGCCCACCTTTCAGAGGACGAGGCGCTGCTCCAGGCATTTGCCTCCGATACGGACATCCACGCCATCACCGCCTCGGAGATCTTCGGAATACCCCCGGACCAGGTGAACCCGGAGGCGAGGAGAAAGGCGAAGGCGGTGAACTTCGGCATAATCTACGGCATCAGCCCCCAGGGCCTTGGCGAACAGATCGGCGTGAGTCCCGAGGAGGCAGCCTCGTACATAGAGGCCTATTTCCGCCGTTTTCCCCGGGTTAAAGAGTTCCTGGACCGGCAAGTGGCCAAGGCCGCTTCCCAGGGATACGTGACAACCCTCCTGGGTCGGATAAGGGAGGTGAGGGAAATACTGGAAGAAAATGTCAGACTGAGGAGGCTGGGCGAAAGGATCGCCCTCAACACGCCCATACAGGGGAGCGCTGCCGACATCATAAAGGTGGCGATGCTCCGCGTCCACGATAGGCTGAAACGGGAGGGCCTGAAAAGCAGGCTGGTGCTGCAGGTACACGATGAACTCCTGCTCGACGTTACCCCGGGCGAGGAGGAGCCCGCCAGGGAGCTGGTAAAAGAGGAAATGGAGCGGGCTTTCCCGCTCAAGGTACCCCTCAAGGTCGACATATCCATGGGGCCCACGTGGTACGACGCTAAATGAACCCCGCACTGGGTACCCGTTTTCGTCCTTCATCGATATCCATTATCGCTTTGCCACCTTGTTTTCCAGGTGATCAGCCTCGCCCCAGGCGGACTTTTTCCATAGCAAAACGCCGAAGATCTTGGGTCAACTTTCGAAAATCTAAGAACCATCGGGATGATGCATTCAAGGAAAAGGGAGTCCGAAAGGCAGCACAAAGCAGTTCAACCTTCAGATACTTCGAAAAGCATGGTTAGACTCGTGCAAAAATCCCATCTTGATGTTAAAATTAGTTGTCCGTGTGCCGGTATCACGGCCGCGGATAAATCTATGGGAATGGAGGAAAGGATTAAATGCAGGAACAGATCGACCAGAGGCAGGAGAGTCAGGACATCGAGTCTACCCCCCGGATCTCTATCCCCCTCACAAACTTCGACTACTCAGATGCGGATTCCATCAACTACGAAAAGACCATCAAGGTCTTCTCGGAGGGGGACATCATCGCCGGAACGGTGGTGAAGATCGACAAGGACGAGGTGCTGCTGGATATCGGGTACAAGTCCGAAGGAGTCATCCCCCTGAGGGAACTCTCCATACGCTACGGGGTCAGGGCCGAAGACGTGGTGAAGGTGGGGGACGTCATCGACGCCCTGGTCCTACAGAAGGAGGACAAGGAAGGCAGGCTCATACTCTCCAAGAAGAGGGCCCAGTACGAGAAGGCCTGGGGCGTCCTCGAGGAGAAGATGCTGAACAACGAGCCCGTGGAAGGCGAGGTCATAGAGGTGGTCAAGGGTGGCCTTATCCTGGACATAGGCCTCAGGGGGTTCTTGCCCGCATCCCTGGTGGACGTCCAGAGGGTGAGGGACCTCGAATCCTTCCTGGGCCAGAGGCTCACCTGCAAGATCATCGAGATGGACCGGAACCGGAACAACGTCGTGCTCTCCCGGCGGGCATACCTGGAGGAGAAGGCCAGCGAACGGAAGAAGGTCCTCCTGGACAACCTCAAGAAAGGCATGCGGGTAAAAGGAAAGGTATCCAGCCTGGTCTCCTTCGGCGCCTTCGTGAACCTGGGAGGCATCGATGGCTTGATCCACATCTCCGAGCTCTCCTGGTGCCACGTGGAAAAACCCAGCGAGGTCCTCTCGGTGGGCGACGAGGTGGAAGTGGAAGTCCTCGAGGTGGACAAGGAGAGGGAGAGGATCTCCCTCAGCCTGAAGGCCTGCCAGAGCGATCCCTGGGAGGAGATATACCGCGAGGTCAGGATCGGGGATATCCTGGAGGGGAAGATCACCAAGCTGGTTCCCTTCGGTGCTTTCGTACAGGTCAAGCCGGCGGTTGAGGGCCTGGTCCACATAAGCGAGATATCCCGCCGACACATAGATCATCCCGAAGAGGTCCTCTCGGTGGGAGACACGGTGCAGGTGAAGGTGGTCGACATGGACATAGACCGTCGCCGCCTGAGCCTCAGCATAAGGCAAGCCGCCGAAGAGTTGGGGCTTTACGTCGACGAAGAGGGGGAGCCCGCCTCGGACTTGGCCCCGGATACGGAGGCGGAGGCTACGGCCAGCGAATCCGCGACCGATTCCAGCGTCCAACAACTCGAGTCGGAGGAAACGGACGCCGGGGTCGAATCGCGGGAGGAAGTGGTTGCAACTCCAGCGGTGGAAGAAAGCGAGGTCGAGGAAACCGAGGAGCTCGAACCGGCAGAAGAGGCGGAGGAACCGAGCGACGAGGCACCGGCGGGAGAGACGGAAACTGCCTCTGCCAAAGGCGAGGAGACCCTGGAGGATATTATCCAGGACCTTAAGAGGGAAGGAGTCCAGGAACCCTGAGCTGACGATCAGGATAACAATCCAAGGGAAAGGGAGAAGCGGTGGGATCCCTTTCCCTTTTTAATGCCTACGAGGCTGTGAAGAACCAGGGTGGAGTCATGGGGAGGTGGGGAAATAATGGCGCTTTTCCTGGTGGCTCTGACTGGAGGTATAGCCAGCGGCAAGAGCACGGTGGGAAAGTGCCTGGCTCGCAAGGGCGCCTTCCTGATCGAATCGGACGCCCTGGCCAGGAAGGTGGTGGAAAAGGGGAGCGAGGCATACCGAGAGATCGTCGAACACTTCGGAGAGGGCATCCTCGACCACCAGGGAAACATCGACCGGGAAAAGTTGGGTGCCGTGGTCTTCCATGATCCGTCCGAAAGAGAGTTCTTGAACCGGGTCACACACCCCCGAATCTTAGCGCTTATGGCAGAACAGATAGAGACCATAAGAAAGGAATCGGGGAACGAGGCCATCGTGGTACTGGACATCCCTCTCCTGGTGGAAGCGGGAGCCGCGCGGGCCTTTGACTTCACCCTGGTGGTGGACGCCTCCCCCGAGACCCAAGAAGAGAGGCTCGTGACTGACAGGGGTCTCACTCGCGAAGATGCCAAGGCTCGAATAGCCTGCCAGGCGAGCAGGGAGGAACGCCTACGAGTGGCTGATTTCGTCATCCACAACGAGGGCAGTCTCGAGGACCTGGAAAAGGAAGTGGAAAGAGCCTGGTCTGCTATCCTCGAGGCCAAGGAAAAGCGAAACGAGAACGGCCAGAAGGGATTATAGATACTATCATCTCCGTGTTGCTTAGCGGGCAAACACAAGAAATAAGAGAAGCCTGAGGGTTAGGAAAAAGCTGGGAAAGGGATTGGCTGCAATCTCGAGGCAGGAAATTGCGAGCGGCGAACGATCCACGGGGTTCTGGTCGATCCACAAGGTTCTTTCAAGAAATCCCCGTTCATTATGAACTTTAAGCCGTCGTTTTACTATTGTGAGCTCCTATCGGGAAGAGCCATGACGAGTTACGATTGACTCTTTCCCATGGCCATTGGACCGGTCAGGTAAAAACCGGAAGCCCGAGGGCGAGGGACCACGACCCGTCGCTTAGATCCACGGAGAGGGCTTACAAGGGGGTCAAGCGGAGCGGATGATCGACACCTGGTCGGCTCACCCGCCAGATCTTCACGGTGTAGTGGGAAAATCTCACGCGGGTTGCCCAGCTCAGTCGCGCAGGGCCCTACGCTTGAGCTCCTCCTCGATCTCCTTGGAATAGAGGGAATAGACGGGACAGCCGTATCGCATGCACTTCTCCAGCCCAACGCTACATCGAGGATCTTCGACTTCCCAGCAGTTTGATCCCTCGCGCCACGCCTCGCAGGCGAGGTACTGGCTGGCGGGACACCCTCTCAGTTCCCGGCAACGGTTCACGCCACACCTCCCCGGACCCAGCGGCAAGTTCGCCTCTTGGGCGAAAATACGGACAACCGCTTTCCTTTTCAAGCCACGAGGTATCGGTGTTATTATAGAACCTGAAAGGGCTCGTTTGAGCCCTTTATTTTCCTCGCGAGGAACGGATAGCGTGCGAAAAGATTTCCGGAGGATTGAAGTCCGCATGGACCGCAGAGAAAAGATCAAAAGGCCGGAAGTGATCTTCCTGGACGTGGGAGAGACCATCTTTCATCCCTATCCGTCTTTCGGGGAGCTCTTCCGCACCGTATGTCTCGAGCACGGCGTGGATGTGGACCCACGGGAGGTGGCCCGGTCGGCCCGCCGTCACATGGAAACGGTGGAGGAAATGCAGGGAAAGGGCTTCTCCTTCACCGACCATCCCGAGAAATCCAGGGAGTTCTGGTTGGGGTTTTACCATTCCATCCTCGGCGAACTGGGATGCCAGGGCGAGGACCATATCCTTCCAAAGGCACTATACCGCACCTTTTCCGATCCTTCCCTATACCGGCCCTATCCCGACGTGAAGAATGCCCTGGATATCCTGAGGGACCTGGGCTTCCGGCTGGGGGTCATCACCAACTTCGAGCCATGGGTGCAGGATCTCCTTGACGGGTGGGGGATATCGCCGTACCTGGATCACGTGGTCATCTCCGGCCTGCTGGGGCGGGAGAAGCCCCACCCGGCCATCTTCCTCGAGGCGCTGCGCATGGCGGACGTCTTGCCCGAAGATGCATTACACGTGGGGGATTCGATCAGATCCGATTTCCAGGGAGCCAGGGATGTGGGCATGCAAGCCGTCCTCATCGACCGACGCGGTTCCCATCCCGACTTCCGTGGCCCCCGCATCGCCAATCTCCTGGAACTACCCGACCTCTTCGAGGGTGATCGGGGATGAGCGGCTTTCGCCTGATAACTGACCTGGTTCCGCGGGGAGACCAGCCCAAGGCCATCGCCGCCCTCACCGAGGGGGTGAAGAAGGGATACCGTTACCAGACCCTCCTGGGGGTAACGGGCTCGGGCAAGACCTTCACCATGGCCCACGTGATCCACAACCTGCAACGACCCGCCCTGGTGATCGCGCCCAACAAGACCTTGGCTGCCCAGCTCTGCAACGAGTTCAGGGAGCTGTTCCCGGAGAACGCGGTGGAGTACTTCGTGAGCTACTACGATTACTACCAACCCGAGGCCTACATCCCATCCACCGACACCTACATCGAGAAGGACACCTCCATAAACGACGACATCGACAGGCTCCGCCACCGGGCCACGTCAGCCCTGCTCTCGAGGCGGGACGTCATCGTGGTGGCCTCGGTGTCCTGCATATACGGTTTAGGCAGCCCGCAGGAATACCTCAAGAGGGTGTTGCTCATGAAGAAGGGGGAGGAATATCCCCTGCGGGAAGTGCTGGCCAGGCTGGTGGACATGCAGTATGAGCGCAACCAGTACGAGCTCTCCCGGGGAAAATTCAGGCTCAAAGGTGATACCCTGGAGGTCTATCCGACCTACGAGGAGCTGGTGTGGCGACTGGAGTTCTTCGGCGACGAGCTGGAAAAGATAAAGGTGATCGACCCGGTTACCGGGGAGATAGTGCAGGTGCCGGACTCGGTGGCGATCTATCCCGCCACCCATTACCTGACCGCCGAGGAAAACCTGAGGCGGGCCATCGCATCCATCCGGGCCGAACTCGAGGAAAGAGTGGCAGAACTTCAATCCCAGGGGAAGATCCTGGAGGCCCAGAGGCTGCTGTCCCGAACTACCTACGACCTGGAGATGCTCCAGGAGATGGGATACTGCCAGGGCATCGAGAACTACTCCCGCCACCTGGATGGGAGGGCTCCCGGGGAGCCTCCATATACTTTGTTGGACTTCTTCCCCGATGACTTCATCGTCTTCGTGGACGAGTCCCACGTGACCATACCCCAGATCCACGGGATGTACGAGGGAGACATGTCCCGCAAGAGGACACTGGTGGAATACGGCTTCCGCCTCCCCTCCGCCCTGGACAACCGACCCTTGAAGTTCGAGGAGTTCTTGGACAGAGTGCCCCAGATGATCTGCGTGAGCGCCACCCCAGGTCCATGGGAGCTATCGGTCAGCAGTCAGGTGGTGGAACAGATCATCCGCCCCACCGGATTGGTGGACCCCGAGCTGGTGGTAAAGCCATCCGAGGGACAGATAGATGACCTGATAGAAGAGATAAGGAAGAGGGTGGAGAAGAAGGAGAGGGTGCTGGTGACCACCCTCACCAAGCGGATGGCGGAAAACCTCACCGACTACCTGTTGGAGACGGGGCTCAAAGTCCGCTACCTGCATTCGGAGATCGACACCTTGGACAGGGTGGAGATCATCAGGGACCTCAGGCTCGGCGAATTCGATGTGCTGGTGGGGGTAAACCTGCTGCGGGAAGGCCTTGACCTGCCCGAGGTCTCCCTGGTGGCCATCCTGGACGCCGACAGGGAGGGTTTCCTCCGCAACGAGAGGAGCCTCATCCAGACCATCGGCAGGGCCTCCCGGAACGTGAACGGGCAGGTGATCATGTACGCCTCGGAGGTCACCGAGTCCATGCGCCGGGCCATCCGGGAGACGGAGAGGAGGAGAAGGCTCCAGCTGGAGTACAACCGCGAGCACGGCATCAACCCCCAGACGGTGCGCAAGCGGGTGAGCGACATCATGGACATGGTCCTCCTCCCGGATGAGCGACCATCTCACCGAAGGAGATGGAAGGAGGAGATGAGCCCCGAGGAAATCGAATCCCTCATCCACGGACTGGAAGACGAGATGAGGATCGCCGCCGAGGACCTCCGCTTCGAATACGCCGCCCGGCTGAGGGACGAGATCGCCGAGTTGAAAAAACGGTTAAGGGCCCTGCGAGAGGCAGGCTGAAGTGGGATCAACCCCAAAACCCTCACGTAGTACACAATAATAATTGAGAGCTTTTCACGATCGTGATCGGAGAAGAGGTGCCCGCCCTATGGAATGGATCGAAATCAAGGGGGCAAGGGAACACAACCTCAAGAACGTGGACCTGAGGCTTCCCCGCAACAAGCTCATAGTGATGACAGGGCTTAGCGGGAGCGGTAAATCTTCCCTGGCCTTCGACACCATTTACGCGGAAGGGCAGCGTCGTTACGTGGAATCCCTTTCCGCCTATGCCCGGCAGTTCCTGGGCCGCATGGAAAAGCCCGACGTGGACTACATCAACGGCCTTTCGCCGGCCATCTCCATAGACCAGAAGAGCGCCTCCCACAACCCCCGTTCCACGGTGGGCACCATCACCGAGATCCACGATTACCTGCGCCTCCTTTACGCCCGCATCGGCCGGGCTCACTGTCCTGACTGCGGCAGGGAGATCGAGAAACAATCCTCCCAGCAGATCATCGAGAAGATTGGTTCGTTCCCCGAGGGGACCCGGGTGACGATAATGGCACCCCTGGTGAGGGGCAGAAAAGGAGAATACGGGGCCCTTTTGGACGAGATACGCCGGAAAGGTTTCAGTCGGGCACGCATCGACGGCGAGCTGCGGGACCTGGACGAGGAGATCCGCCTTGAAAGGTACAAGAAACACGACATCGAGGTGGTAGTGGACCGCCTGGTTATACGGGAGGGACAGGAGACCAGGCTGGCCGAATCGGTGGAGACGGCGCTGGAGATGGGCAAGGGTTACCTCATCGCCGAGGCCGACGGAGAGGAGCTCTTCTTCAGCGAGGGTTTCAGCTGCCCTCGATGCGAGCTGAGCTTCCCGGAACTCGAGCCACGGATGTTCTCCTTCAACAGCCCGTACGGGGCGTGCACCGCCTGCGGGGGCTTGGGATTCCACCAGGTCATCGATCCGGAACTGGTGGTGGCCGACCCGGATCTCAGCCTCGAGGAGGGAGCCATCCCCGTCTGGTCCGGGTTTTCCGATTACCACTTCCAGGTCCTAAAGGCCCTGGCCGAGAAGTACGAGTTCAGCCTGGGGACGCCGTTCCGCGAACTCCCCAAGAAGATACAGGATATGATCCTCTACGGCTCCGACGACCGGGTCTACGTCCGCTTCCGGAGCCGTTACGGCGGCATCCGTTCCCACTTCGCCCGCTTTGAAGGGGTGGTGAACTGGCTGAAGCGCCGCTACGAGGAGACGGACTCGGAATACGTCAAGGCCAAGATCTCCCAGTACATGAGCCTCAAGCCCTGCGAATCCTGCGGCGGATCCCGCCTCAAGCCCCAGAGCCTGGCGGTCACCGTGGGCGGGGTCAACATCCACCAACTATCCTGCATGTCCATCCGGGAGGTGCGCACCTTCCTGCGGGAGTTGGAGCTGGAGCCGAAGGAG